>JAYWDF010000328.1:0-6090 GCA_043779985.1 Akkermansiaceae bacterium
CCGGCGCTGTGCCAATACTCCGGAAGGCCGGACGGCGGAGGCCAGGCACTGGTTTCTCGCCGATCTTGAAGCGCTGGGCGACCTCCCGGCCCTGCCTGAAAAGTTTCGCGTTGCCCCAGCCCGACACTCAAGCCCGTGACTCCAAGACCACCCGTCTCAAAAGTCCTCACCGACGACGACTTCCGCCCCTTGTGGAGCCTTTGCACCAAGGGATTCGTCAGCAGCGGGTGGTCCTCGCGGCGGGCCTGCAACTGACTGTAATCCCCTCCATTTTCACAACGATTCCACATGCAATCCAGTCCATTTCTACCGGCAGGCCTCCTCGGCCTGCTCGCCAGCCTCACATTCGCCGACGTCCGGCAGGAAATGCTGCGTGCCGACGAGTTCGGAAAGAACGCACCCGGTCTTCTCACGAGAAACGAAGTGCGGTCGTATTGGGCGTCTGGTGATTCGCGCTTGGTCTATCGCGTGAACACCGGCACTAACGAACATCAATTCATCCAGGTCGATCTGGCATCCGGAATGAAGTCGCCAGCGTTCGACCACGAGCGACTGGCGCGAGCACTTGGCAAGGCCGCCGGTCGGGCCATCACGCAAGCCAACATTCCCATTGAGCCCTTGGAAATCACAGCGGACTCGGCAACCTTCCGCTTCCGCGCGTTTGGAAAATCCTGGTGCTACACCTCCGCTGACCAGCAGGTTTCGCCCGACGCCACGCTTCCAACAGGAGCAAGTTTGTTAGCTCCCGAAGCGGTCATGCGTGGAAGCCGTGACAACGGGGATGCCACCGAGCTGAGTATCGAAAACGGCACTCCGGGTGAGATTGAAATTTTCTGGCTGGATGGCGCCGGGAACCGCAAATCCTACGGAAAGCTCGCGGCCGGACAAACCTCCGTCCAGCAAACCTACTCCGGACACGTGTGGCTGATGACCGATGCCAATGGCACCCCTCTAGCCGGTGTGAAAACGCCCGACACCCCTTCAATCGCCCGCGTCACCCAACGTGTGAAAGCCGCACCGACTCCCAAGGAAAACCTCTCACCCGACGGCAAATGGCGCGCGATCATTGTGGCCAACGATGTGGTCATCGAGCCAACCGCAGGGGGGAATTCCGTCACCTTGTCTCACGATGGATCGGAAGCCGACAGCTACTCCCGTCCGCTCCACTGGTCACCCGACTCGAAGAAACTCGTCGCGTTCCGCGTCAAGAATGTCAAACCGCGGCAAATCCACATCGTCCAGTCCTCGCCCCCCGACCAAGTCCAGCCGAAGTTAAAAACCCTCGACTACCCCAAGCCCGGCGACGCCATTTCGCAGCCGATGCCTCATTTGTTCGATGTGCAGAACCAACGGGAGATTGTGATGGCCGACACGCTCTATCAAAACCCATGGGAAATCCCCGAGTTGGCTTGGGCGAACGACTCCTCGGAGTTCTCATTCGTCTACAACCAGCGCGGCCATCAAGTGATGCGAATCATCGGCATCCGCGCGGATTCAGGATCGGCGCGGACGATTTTCGAGGATACCACCAAGACCTTCATTGATTACTCCCAGAAATTCTTCCTGCACCGGCTTCCCGCCACCCGCGAAATCCTGTGGGCTTCGGAGCGCGACGGCTACAACCACCTCTATCTGGTCGACGAAGTTTCCGGCGAGATCAAAAACCCCGTGACCAAGGGCGATTGGAACGTTCGCGAGGTCATGGAAGTCGACGACGCAAAGCGCCAACTTTTACTCAAGGTGGTGGGTGTTAGCGGACAAGATCCCTATCACGCTCATTTCGTCAGAGTGAACTTCGACGGCACGGGCTTCACCCGCCTCACCACGGGTGATGGCAGCCACCGCATCGAGTTCTCGCCCACCCGTAAATATTTCATGGATACCTGGTCACGCGTGGATCAACCGCAGGTGGTCGAGCTTCACCAGGCCGACAATGGCAGACGGGTCTGCGAAATCGAGCGCGCCGAGGATAGCGGACTGGTGAAAGCCGGGTGGAGCCGTCCGGAGCGATTCGTCGCAAAAGGACGCGACGGAAAGACTGACATTTACGGAATCATCATTCGCCCGACTCATTTTGATCCCACACGGAAATACCCGGTGGTGGAGGACATCTATGCCGGTCCTCACGATCAGTTTGTGCCGAAATCCTATTTCCCTTGGTCCGGTAAAAACGCGATGGCCGAGCAAGGGTTCATCATCGTGAGCATCGACGGCATGGGCACCAACTGGCGCAGCAAAGCCTTCCACGATGTCTGCTGGAAGAATCTAGCGGATGCAGGATTCCCCGACCGCATCGCGTGGATCAAGGCCGCCGCCGCGACCCGGCCATGGATGGACCTCACCCGCGTGGGAATCTACGGCGGCAGCGCAGGCGGCCAAAACGCCCTCGCGGGACTGCTCCACCATGGGGATTTCTACAAAGTGGGGGTGGCTGACTGTGGCTGTCACGACAACCGCATGGACAAGATCTGGTGGAATGAAGCGTGGATGGGCTGGCCGGTGGACGAAAGCTACGCTCGAAATTCCAACATCACTCACGTTGCGAAACTGACCGGCAAGTTGCTCCTCATTGTCGGCGAAATGGACACCAATGTTGATCCGGCTTCCACCGCGCAAGTCGTCAACGCGCTGGAGAATGCCAACAAGGATTTCGAATTCCTCCCGATCATGAATTCCAACCACGGCGCAGCGGAAACGCCTTACGGCAAGCGCCGCCGTGCGGAATTTCTCGTGCGGAATCTGCAAACACCCGTGGCCCGCAACTGAGACACCGCAAAGGTCTGACTTGGGATGGGCCGTCCGGAGAAATTCGCTCCCCGGCTTCAGTGAAGCTGGCACACCGATTGCCGCTTCGTTTTTCTTGCCCCGCCTCACCCTGCCACACACTCTCCGCGCGTGGCGGAAGAGTTCGACGAAAATCCCATGAGTGAATTGCTGCGGGCGCTGGAGGCGGCCGACTGCTCCGCCTTGCTTGCTGCCGCCGAGGACGTTCACTACGCCGACCTTGCGCACCTTTATGAAAACCTCGACGATGAAAAACGCGATCTCTTGCTCAAGACCATCGGTCCGGAGCTCGCGACTGACCTCGTCGCAGAGCTCCCCTACCCCCTCATCGAGGGCGCGCTCCAACACTTCAAGCCCGCGCAGCTCCGTGTTCTATTAGGAAATCTCTCGGACGACGACCGCGTGGACGTCTTCCAAGTGGTCAGCGAAGAAGCCCAAGTCCGGTTCTTCAGTCTCCTCGGGCCACGCGACAAGGAACTCACCCGAAGTCTCCTCAAATACGATGAGGACACAGCCGGTGGCCGGATGACCACGCAGGTCGGTCGCATCACGGCGGACATGACGGTGAAACAGGCCATCACAGTCCTCCGCCGCGACCGCGATGACGCGGAGACCCTCGCCCGCATTTTCGTGGTGGATGAACAGGGGCGCCTGGTCGGGAAAGTCCGCCTGCGAGATCTCGCCTTCAGCACCTGGGACACTCCGGTCCACGACATCATGGAAGAGGCGGGTGAGTTTATCCTCGCCTCGGCTGACCAAGAACTCGCCGCTCGAACCCTCTCGAAGTATGACCTCATCGTGCTGCCTGTCGTCGATGAATTCCATCACCTGCTAGGTGTGCTGACCTACGATGATGCCCTTGAAATTCTCCAGGAAGAATCCACCGAAGACATCGAAAAACTCTCCGGCATCACCGGCGAGCAGTCCGAGGTTTCCTATCTGAACACCAGCGTGGTGCTTCAATACCAACGGCGAGTCTCGTGGCTAGTCGGTCTCGCTTTCGTTTCGATCGGATCAGGTTACGTGATGTACCGGTTCAGCGAAGTGCTGGAAAAAGCCTTCGTCCTTGCACTGTTTTTACCCATGGTCGTCGCCGCTGGCGGAAACTCCGGGGGCCAAGCCGCCACCATGGTCATCCGCGCGATGGCCTTGGGCGAGATCAGCACCGGCAACGCCCTGCGCATCGCATGGAAGGAGGCTCGCACCGGCATGCTTCTCGGCGTCACCCTGGGCATCACCATGGCCGCCTTCATCACCTTCGTCCTCCCCTCCATGCAGCACGAAACCGGCGCCAACTTCGATTTCCTGCACCTCGCATTCGCGGTATCATCCGCACTCACCGTCCAAGTCTTGTCCGCCACCGTGCTCGGCGCGCTATTGCCGATCGCCGCGCGCGCGATCAAGCTCGACCCCGCCGTCGTTTCCGCGCCCTCGCTCGCCTCCACCGTCGACGTCTCAGGGATGATGATCTATTTCTCCACCGTGGGTGCCATTCTGCACCTGCATTGAATCTCGCCAGAAATCCAGGCGCTCCTTGATGCGCTTCTCCATCCCCTGCTCTCCGGGCTGATAGTAAATCTTCCCCTCCGGCAAATACGCCTGCGGAACATAAGCACCCTCGAAATCGTGCGCGTAAAGATACCTCATCGACTCCTCCGAAGCGCCCGACGCCCCGGCAAGTTTCTTGCGGGTATTTGTCCGTAAATGCACGGGCACCGCCAGGGTTCGGCCGTTTTCCACGTCATCCACCGCCCGGGCGAGCGCGGCGTAAGCGGTGTTGGATTTCGGCGCGGTCGCCAGATAGACGGTGGCATGTGCCAGCGGAATCCGGCCCTCGGGCATGCCGATAAATTCAAACGCGCCGTGTGCGTCAAGGGCCACTCTCAACGCATTGGAATCCGCCAGGCCGATATCTTCGGATGCGGAAATCACCAAGCGCCGCGAGATGAAGCGCGGGTCTTCCCCGGCATGTAACATTTTCGCTAACCAATAAAGCGCCGCGTCAGGATCCGAGCCGCGGATGGACTTGATGAAGGCGGAAATCGTGTCGTGATGCGCGTCGCCGTGGGCATCATAAACCACGGCTTTGCGCTGGATCGACTCCTCCGCCACCGCCATCGTTAGATGCACCGCACCGGCGTCATCCGGAGTCGTCAGCACCGCCAACTCCAAAGCACTCAAGGCCTTCCTCACGTCACCATCGGATTTCTCGGAAAGGTGGCGCAACGCGGCGGGGTCCGCGATGACTCGGTATTCTCCCAATCCACGCTCCGCGTCGCTCAGAGCGCGCTCCAGGACACCGATGATGTCCTCGACGGGCACCGGTTCCAGTTGGAAAATCTGCGACCGCGAAACCAGCGGCGAGTTCACGTGGAAATACGGGTTATGCGTCGTCGCACCGATGAAGCGCACCACTCCACGCTCGATGTGCGGCAAAAGCACGTCCTGCTGGGCTTTGTTGAAGCGGTGGATTTCGTCGATGAAGAGGATCGTCGTTTCACCCCGCAGCTCGCGCCATGTCCGGGCCTGGTCGATCTTCGCCCGGATCTCCGCCACGTTGGATTCCACGCCATTGAGCGATTCGAAACGCGAGCCCGTCGTCCGCGCGATCACACTCGCCAGAGTCGTCTTCCCGGTTCCCGGCGGCCCATAGAAAATCAACGACGTAAAACGGTCGGACTCGATCGCCCGCCGCAACAACTTCCCCGGCGCGAGAATATGCTGCTGTCCCGCCACCTCATCAAGCGAACGCGGACGCATCCTCGCCGCCAAAGGCTCAGCGGGACTTGGCTTGTGAGTGAGGGCGGAGGGTGTGTTGAAAAGGTCGGACACGTTGACTACCGGCCAGCATCGCCGCACCATGCCCTCCACTCCAGCCCATATTCCTCACGCGGCATCCTGAATTTTCAATATCCCTTAACTGCAAACCCCGATTTTAGGCGTTATGGCCGATTTTGAGACCACCTGGCCGCTTTCGGGACCCACTAATGCTTTCGGTCTGCTGAATTTCAGGTAATTTGATTTCGTTCTGAGGCGCTTCGGCACCGAAGAGCTCTCAGCCAAGAAGCCAAGCCTCATTCAGTTCGTCTTTGATCTCCGGGGGGAAATCAAACGAACTAGGCAAAGCCCAGTGGCTCTGAAAAAAGCGCGCTTTGAGAGATCCGGGGGGATATCCAAAGCGCGCTTTTTCTTTCTCCTCCCCCATCAACATGGGCCTACCCAGTCCATTCCATGCTTCCCCCCCGGTCCACGTAGGCGCGATGGTGCCGGTCCGCTCATTCCGATGTCCTCGGCCTCCCTTCTAGC
>JAYWDF010000329.1:0-2017 GCA_043779985.1 Akkermansiaceae bacterium
GTCATGGCCGACACCATCCGCCCCGCCGCCCGCCAGTTAGCCGACGACCTGCACCGCCTCGGGGTGAAAAAAGTGGTCATGCTCACCGGCGACCAACGCCTCGTCGCCCAGGCCATCGCCCAGGAAGCCAAGGTCGATGAAGTCTTCGCCGAGCTGCTCCCGGAGGACAAATTGAACGTCATCCGCGAGCTTAAAAAGGAAGGCACCGTGATGATGATCGGCGATGGCGTGAACGACGCGCCCGCCCTCGCCATTTCCGACATCGGCGTCGCCATGGGAGCCGCTGGCACCGATGTAGCGATGGAAACCGCCGACATCGTCCTGATGGGCGACCGCTTGGAAAACATCGCGCTCCTGCTCAATCACGCCCGCCGCGCCAAGCGCGTGCTCCTGCAGAATCTCATCTTCGCGAGCGCCGTCATCATCGTGCTGATCTGCGCCGCACTCGGCTTCAAGCTGCCCTTGCCCCTCGGCGTCGTCGGCCATGAAGGCAGCACCGTGCTGGTCTGCCTCAACGGCCTGCGCCTGCTGATGGTCCATCAGGCGGGGAAGTGACAGCGGCATGTCCTTGGCCATCTGGATCATCGCCTCGATCACCTGCGAACTCTCAATTACACGAGGATTCTTGGTATTCCTTGGGTTTGAACTGACGCTTCACGGGCTTGTGGCCACGAGAACCAGAAGCGCCTTCTTCCCGCCGGGGATCCACGCCGGATCGATGCCCCGGTCGAAAGTGACCAGCTTTCCACGGTGCTTCACCGCGAGCGCGAGAAGGTAGCAGTCCGTGAGATCCTTCGCGGAAGGGAGATCGGGGAAATGGGTGGAATCGCACAGGCTCAGATCATCCGCCCAAAATTGATGGCCGGGGGTCGTTTTCCATTGCTGGAGGGTCGCGCGAGCCGCCCGCGTGCTTCCAGGGCCACCGGGAAACCGGGGATTTCCGAGAATCCGAATGAATCCATTCTCCGTGATCGGGCAGGTGGCCCAGCCTTCGGCCGAGGCCCCTTTGAAAAACGATTTCGCCGCCGAATGAAACAGGCTGGCGGGATCGGCAAGAAAAAGCAGCAGATTGACGTCCGCGAGGAAGATCATCTGCCGAGAGGGTTGAGTGCTCGCTCCATATCCTCTCGGTCCATCTCTTCCTGAATCGCATCGATTTGCTCGAGGGTGATTCCGCTAACCTCTCGCCTCTTCAGCACCAGCATCCCCAGTTCGTTCATTTCAAAAGGGCTGTCAGAGTCGAGTTGGACCGCCGGAGCGATCTCCCGACGCAGCGCATGCTCGACCATCGCCTTCAATGTCGTCCGCCGGCGTGCGGCCACTGCCTTGGCTTCGATCAACAGCTCGTCCGGTAAATCCAACGTGGTCTTCATGACAAGGGTATCCTACAGCAATATGGGTGGTTGGCAAGGTTTGAAAATGGATACTCTCCTCTTCCCACCGCTCACCTCTTCCTCTTCCCTTGGAACTTAAAACTAAACCCTAGCAAGCTCCACTTCCCTTCGACGTTCACCTCCCCGCCATCTCGCCCCACCTGCGATTCTCTCTCAAACGATGGCTACCGAAAGAATCCAATGCCGGATCTTGTCTCAGCATAGCGCAACGACCCCGGATCTTGTCCCGGCATGGTGAAACGGGACGTCTTCAAATGCGGCGAGCACACTTCCGGAGCTTGGCGACGCCTCCTCTTCAAAGTGGCTGCTGCGTCTCGCCGCAGTCCGTTGCCGGAGCGTCCCGCCCCAGGCCTCCCCCCGCTAGGGCCCGCCCGCCGCGGCGCGCCCACTTCCCCTTCTTCCGCCGGAGACTTTTCTTCCTCTTCCATTCAAAATTCAAAATTCAAAATTCATCAATTATTCCTCTTCTCCGCTCACTGCTTTGCCTGCGGCGATCCAGGATTGTGGCTGCGCCATTCGTGAGAAATTTGCCATCGCTCACTCCGCCCATTCTTGCGCCTCATTTTGTCAAGATTTCCACACTGAACCCATTTTCACACTTAGGTTAGCGCCATTCGGGACTG
>JAYWDF010000330.1:0-2015 GCA_043779985.1 Akkermansiaceae bacterium
CCACTGATAGAGAACATCGGTTTCGATTCCGAGCACGCTTTCGCGCGTGGCGGTGACCTCGATGTTTTCCATGTGGATGTTTTCGACGAAGCCTCCGCGGCGGATGTTTGTTTTGATGAAGAGCAGGTTGAACGGCTTGTAACCGGGCGCGAACTTGCAGTCATGCACATAGACGTTGCGGACGCCGCCGGAAAGCTCGCTGCCGATGGCCACGAGCTGGTGGCCCTCGATGACGGTGCAGTTGCGGATGACGACGTTTTCCGTGGGCGTTTTGAGCCGCCAGCCGTCCTGATTGCTGCCGGACTTGATGGCGATGGCGTCGTCGCCCTGGTCGAAGCGGCAGTTTTCGACGAGCAGGTTGCGGGTCATCTCCGGATCGATGCCGTCGTTGTTGTGGCCATGGGCCCGGATGTCGATGTCGCGAACAACGACGGATTCCGATAGAAAGAGATGGATGGTCCAGAACGGGCTGTTGCGGATCTTGACGCCCTCGATGAGGACGTCCTTACAGCGGTTGAACTGGATGAACTGCGGTCGCAGGTGGTTCTCGCCCTCGGCCATCTGGCGTTGTTCGACCGGCGCGCCGGTGGAGGTGTAGTTGTAGAGTTTCTTCAACGCCTCGAGGTGCGCTGGCGGGCGCGACATCCATTTGTTCCAGGTCTCCATGTCCGCCTCAAGCGTGCCTTCGCCGGTTAGGGCGACGTTTTCGCAGTTGAACGCGTAAACCAGCGGCGAGTAGTTGAAACACTCGAAGCCCTCCCAGCTCGATTGCACTGCGGGAAGGTAGTCCTTCGGATCGCCGCTGAAGGTGAGCTTGGCATCCTTTTCGAGGTGCAGGTTCACGTTGCTCTGGAAATGGATTTTGCCGGTCTTCCAGTTGCCTTTGGGAATGATCACCCGGCCGCCGCCGGCATCGTGGCAGGCGGAGATCGCCTTGCGGACGGCCTCGGAAATATCACCGTCTTCCTTCGCGCCGAACTGCGTGACGGTGAAATCCTTTTTCGGGAACACTGGCACCTGGATCGCAGGCATGACGAAGGGGGCTTTCACCTGGATCTCCTCGTAGCGCAAGGCATTCGGTTGGGCCAGAGCCGGAGTAGCGACCGCCGACAGGGCGAGCCCGGAGCGAGCAAATGAAATCAGCAGAAAGCGCGCGGCTTGTATCATTCGATTTGGATTCATTGATCGTAGCTGTGATAGAAAGGCTTAAAAGCCCCGGTGGTGGCGGCGGCCTTGCCGAACCAGCGCGCTAGTGCCGCCGGCCACGTTTCGTCGAGTGGCACCAGTGTGAAACTGCCGGAAATATGCGGGGTCTTGTCCGCATCGATGAACGTTTCGGGCGATGTGCCCTTGTTGCCGAGGCCGGACATGATGGCATTGTGGCTGAGCAGGGTCTTGTCACCGTCGCGTTCGATTGACACGTCAGCGGCATCCGTGACGAGCGCCACGCCAGCGCCCTTCGACGTGGTGACGAGCGCGCATTCCGTTTCGCGGCGGTTGCCCTGATAGTTCAGATCCTCCCGATTAAGATGGAAAATGCCGAACTCGTTGAGCCGGTCCTTGCCGGGATAACCCGCATAAGGTCCTTGGCCGATCCAGCGAAATTCTGTCAGTTCCGAAGGCAATACGACGGATAGCCCGGCCTCCGAAAATTTTCCCTTCGCGTTTGTCGGCGTGTAGTCGTAGGTGATCCTCATCGCTCCATTCGGCGTGATCTCCACTTGGTAGGCGCCGGTGAACGACTCGTCCTTCACGTCTTGTTGCTGACCCGGCTTGTCCAGTTGATCCAAGGGCTCGTCCGACCGTTTCACTTCCTTTTCCTTCTGCGGTTGGAGCCGGGGATAGGTGCCCGATACGCTGAGTCGGACGGTTGAGCTTTCCTCCGTCACCTTAATCTGGGAGTTGACCATTTGTGTGAGAGTTGAATAGCGCCATGTGCCGCTTTTCGCGGCGCTGCGACCTTCCGTCATCGTGAGTGTGCGGCCGGGGTGCGGATAGATCCCCGCGACTAGCAC
>JAYWDF010000331.1:0-6076 GCA_043779985.1 Akkermansiaceae bacterium
GATGCCCAGGAAGTGAAAGCCGCCCTTGCCCTCACGGGTTGGAAAAAAGTCCAACGCCGACCCGGCGCGGTCCGCCTGCCAGTGGCGGGCATGGGCCTCGACTTCGGCGGATTCGGCAAGGAATACGCAGTGGATTACTTGGCGCAAATGGCTCGCCAGAGCGGCATCACCGATGCCCTCATCGACCTCGGACGCGATATCTTCGCGCTTGGCGGAAATGGTGCCCACCCCTTCTGGCATGTCGGCATCGAAGACGGACTCAAGCCCGGCAATTGTTGGGGCGGCCTCGCCGTCACGAACCACGCGGTCTCCGCATCCGGCGACTACGCCCGCCATTTCACCCACCAAGGCACCCGCTACGGCCACATCCTCGATCCTCGCACCGGTTGGCCGGTCGCCAATGGCATGCGCGCCGTCACGGTCATCGCCCCTTCCTGTCTGGAAGCCGGGGTGTACAGCACCGCTGTTTTCGTCCTCGGCCCTCGCGACGGCCTGCATCTCGCGGCACTTGCCCGAGGCGTCGAAGTCTGCGCGCAAAGCGTGTCCGGCATCGAAGGCAGCCGCGGCTTCGGTCGCTGGCTCGTCAAGGCCGCTTGAACCCAACCCCTTTAATATCCCGCATCCTAAAACCAAACCAATCCAATCGTATGAAATCCATCCTGACGACCCTCGCACTTACCTTTTCCGCGCTCGTATTGCCCGCCTCTGCGGCAGCAAGTGTCGGCCAAGCCATGCCCAAGCTTGGCCAGCTCTTGCCCGGAGCAAGCGTTCCTAACACCTCCGGCAAGGTGGTGCTCGTCGACTTCTGGGCCTCCTGGTGCGGCCCTTGCAAAGCGTCATTCCCCGCCCTCAACCGCCTGCAGGAAAAATACGCTGCGAAAGGCCTCGTGATCATCGGTGTCGGCGTCGATGACGATGCTGCAAAATACAAGGAGTTCGCCGGCAAAATGGGAGCCAAGTTTTCCATCGCCCATGACTCAGCCCACAAAGCCGCGGACTTTTTCGCTCCGCCAGCCATGCCGTCCAGCTATCTGGTCGACCGCAAGGGCGTGATTCGCTACGTCCACACCGGCTACCACGGTGCCAAGACCGAAGCGGATTACACCAGCGAAATTGAAACTCTCCTCGGCGCAAGCAAGTGATCACTCACCCATCACGATTCAACGCCATGAAACTTCTCACTCTGCTCATTTCCATCGCGCTGCCGGCGCTCAGCGCCTGTTCTCCGGCACTCGTCCGGGTAAAGCCGTATGAACGCGGAACACTCGCCAAGCCCGTAATGGCTGGGAGCATCGATCCGCTTCAAAAGGCGATGACCGAACATGCCTACTTCTCCCGCGAAGCCAGCTTCGGCGGCGGCGGTGTCGGTGGTGGCGGCTGCGGCTGCAACTGACCCTTTCTCGTTTCCCATCAATTTTTCCGAGTCCCATCACCATGTACCGATTCCTACGCAGTTCTGTTAGAGCGAGAACCCTGTCGTCGCGGCTGGGGTCCCTGCTGCTGCTCTTCCAGCGCACCCCACTGGTGAAGATGCTCTTCCCGGAAGCCCGAATCCTGGGCGGGGCGGGTCTTGGGGAAATCACCAAGTGGACCGTGGCGGCAGTCGCCGGTTTGGGGGCCTACGACACGGTCGCCGGTGCCACCACCATCACACAACTCGTTCCCTCCCCCGGCTCGATCACCGTCCCGGCCACGAGTGGCTCCGCACTCTCATTCGTCTTCCAATGCACCGGCGCCCCAAGCGCTCCGGGCAGCTGGACCGTGACAGGAACCCTCCCTCCCGGGCTCGTCCATACCGATGCCAAGCGGAGCTCGACCGACTCCATCACCGGGACACCCACTCAAACCGGCAGTTTTACGATCACGGTGAAAGCGTGGCAAAACACGACCTACTCAGGCGGCTCATCCACCAAGAGTTTCACCATCAACGTGGTCGCCGGCAGCGCCGTCGCGCCCACCATCACCACGCAGCCAAGCTCCACCACGGTGAACAGCGGCGGCACCACCAGTCTAACAGTGGCGGCATCCGGCACGCCTGCGCCGACCTTCCAATGGTACACGGGCGCATCCGGCATCATCACCAGCCCGATATCAGGCGCCACCGCAGCGACATTCACCACTCCGGCCCTCACCGCGACCACCAGCTACTGGGCGCGCGCCACCAATACCTCCGGGGCGGCTGACTCCAATGCGGCAACGATCACGGTGGTGAGCGTCACGGCCCCGGGCATCACCACCCAACCGGTTTCAACGACGATCAACAGTGGGGGAACGACCACCCTCACCGTCGCCGCATCCGGAACTTCGCCCACGTTTCAGTGGTACCTCGGAGCGTCAGGTGTCACCACCAACCCGATTTCAGGAGCCACCTCGGCGAGCTTCTCGCCCACCAACCTAACCACCACCAGCAGCTACTGGGCCCGCGCCTCCAACTCGGCGGGCACCGCCAACTCGGCTGCCGCGACCGTGACCGTCATCACACCGCCCACGTTCACCACCCAGCCCGTCTCCACCACGCTCAACAGCGGCAGCACCGCGACTCTAACCGCGGCAGCATCCGGCACCTCGCCGACCTTCCAATGGTATCTCGGAGCTTCCGGAATTACGATCAATCCGATCGCTGGAGCCACGGCAGCCACCTACACCACCCCCGTCCTCACCGCCACCAGCAGTTACTGGGTGCGGGCCACTAACACCGCAGGGGTCGTAAGTTCCAATGCGGCAACTGTCACGGTGATCACGCCTCCCGCAATCACGAGCCAGCCGGCCTCCAGTACCATCAACAGCGGCGGAACCACCACCCTCACGGTCGTATCGTCCGGCACGTCGCCAGGCTTCCAGTGGTATCTCGGCCCCACTGGTGTCACCACCAATCCGGTCTCCGGCGCCACAGCAGCCTCATTCACCACTCCCGCGCTCAGCGCCACTAGCAGCTACTGGGTGCGTTCCAGCAATTCCGCGGGAACAGCAGACTCGTCCGCCGCAACCGTCACCGTAATTACCGCTCCGACAATTACCAACCAACCGACTTCCGTAACGATCAACAGCGGCAGCAGCACCACCCTCACCGCCTCGGCAGTCGGCACCTCGCCGAGTTTCCAATGGTATCTTGGAAACTCCGGCGTCATCACCAGTCCGATTTTAGGCGCGACTTCAGCCTCATTCACCACGCCAACCCTCACCGCGACGAACAGCTATTGGGTGCGCGCCAGCAATGCCGCCGGCGGAACTGACTCTAGCACCGCGATCGTCACGGTAGTTACGCCTCCCTCGATCACCAATCAACCTGCGTCCACAACGGTCAACAACGGCACTTCCACCACACTTACGGTTGCCACATCCGGCACATCGCCGACTTTCCAATGGTACCTTGGGAACTCCGGCGTCATCACCAATCCGATCTCCGGGGCCAATGCATCGACATTCACCACTCCTGTCCTAACGACTGACTCCAGCTTCTGGGCACGCGCCACGAATGCCGCCGGGAATGCAGACTCGAGCGCCGCCACCGTCACTGTCCGGATCGCCCCGGCCATTACCTCTGCACCCGCGTCCGCCACGATCGGCAGCGGCAGCACGGCGACATTCACCATCGCCGCCTCAGGCACCTCCCCCACCTACCAATGGTATCTTGGAAATTCGGGGATCACGACCAGCCCGATCCAGGGAGCGACGTCCACCGCGTTCACCACGCCCGCCCTAACATCCACCAGCAGCTACTGGGTCCGCGCGACCAACGCCGCCGGCAGCGCTGACTCAGCAACCGTGACGGCCACCGTGATCGCCGCTCCGGTCATTACGCTTGAACCCGGCTCCACCTTCGTCAACAGCGGAGGCACCGCGACATTAAGCGTCGCCGCAGCCGGCGTTTCCCCGACTTTCCAATGGTATGCGGGGGATTCGGGATTCACCGCAAATCCAGTCCAGGGAGCGACCGCCGCGTCATTCACGACGCCACCGCTGACTTGGACGGCCAAGTATTGGGCGCGTGCCACCAATACGGCGGGAACCTCGGATTCGAATACCGCCATCGTCTCGATTCGCGTCGCTCCGGCGATTTCCTCGGAACCGAGTTCCGTCACGGTCAACAGCGGGAGCACCGCGACATTCACCGTTGCGGCCGCCGGCACCGCACCCACCTTTCAATGGTACCTCGGCACCGCACCATCCACGATCAACCCGGTAGTGGGAGCGACGGGGACGTCACTCACCACGGGCCCGCTGACAGCTACCAGCAACTTCTGGGTCCGTGCCACCAATGAAGCAGGAACGGCGGACTCCGGCAGCGCCACCGCCACCGTCATCACCGCTCCGGCGATCACTTCCCAACCCGTTGCCATCACCATTAACAGCGGAAGCACGGCGACATTCACGGTCGGAGCATCCGGCACCGCGCCAGCCTTCCAGTGGTATGCAGGAAATTCAGGGGTCACCACCACTCCGATCATCGGTGCCACGTCGCCCTCATTCACCACTCCGACCCTAACATCATCCAGCAACTACTGGGTCCGCGCCAGCAACGCTGCGGGAAATGCGGATTCCAACGCCGCATCCGTCACGGTGATCACCGCCCCGTCGATCACTTCGCAACCCGCTTCCATGACGATCAACGATGGAACAACGACCTCACTCAGCGTCGGGACTTCCGGCACAGCGCCCGCTTTCCAGTGGTATCGGGGAAATTCCGGGATCACCAGTGATCCGGTCGGTGGAGCAACCTCCGCCTTCTTCACCACTCCGGCGTTGACCGCAAATACGAGTTACTGGGCGCGCATTTCCAACGCAGCCGGAGCTGTCGATTCCAATACGGCGACGTTGACCGTGCTAACGCCCCCCACCATCATCTCGCAACCCGCGTCAATTTCGATCAACAGCGATGCCACCGCCACGCTGACAGCAGACGCAACGGGACTCCCACCAATCACCTGGCAATGGTATCTCGGCGCTTCGGGAAACACCTCGACACCCGTCGCCGGAGCGGTTAGTTCCTCATTCACCACTCCGCCACAGACTTCCGCCGCGACCTATTGGGTGCGCGTGACCGATGGCAGCTGGCACGCGGACTCGCAGGCAGCCACGGTCTCGATCTCGCAGTTCACTCTCACCACCAGCGCGGTTCACGGAACGATCACCGGCGGTGGCAGCTACGGAGCGACCAGCAGCGCCACCCTCACTGCAACTCCGGATAGCGGCTACGCCTTCAGCGGTTGGACGGGCGACGCATCCGGCACCACCAATCCGCTCACGCTGGTCATGGATGCTAACAAGACCGTCGGCGCCGCCTTCACTCAAACCACCACGGATCCCTTCGCCATCACCTTCGTGGGAACGCCGATCGCACCCCGGGTCGGAAACTCCATCGAGCTCGACCTGACTCGACTCACCAAGGCCGGCGAGACGATCAAACTCAGCGGCAAGCTCCCCAGCGGGCTCAACTTCAACGCCACCACCGGACGGATCACGGGAACCCTCACCGGAAGCCCGGGCACTTATTCGATCAGCGTACAAATCTTCCAAGGCCGGGCGATCCTGCGCACGCTGACCCTTCCGATCACGGTGTTAGGATTCCCCTCCTCCCTGCTTGGGAATTTCGAGACGCTGCTTGAAGACAGCAACTCGCTGCCGGCTGGCGCTTGCAAGATCTCCATCACGACGGCCGACCAATGGAGCGCCACCCTGGAAACCCCCGGGGCCGCCAAGCGCAGCGCCAAGGGAACGTTCATCCTGAGCCAGGGGTCGCCTGTCTCACCCATTACCGCGGTTTTCCCCTCAGTTTCGGGAGCTCCATCCGTCACCGTGAGTGTTTCCATCGATGGCTCGGTGCCTACCGTTCAAGGCCGCTACAACGGCGGCACTCTGCGGGGATTCCGCCTCGCCAGCGGTGTGGAAATGCCTCCGGCGACCCTTACCTACAACTTGGTGCTGGATGCCGGAGTGCAGGACGGCATCGCCCTTCCCGCCGGGCTGGGCTGGATGAAAGGAACCGTTAGCAATCTCGGAGTGGGCACATTCAAAGGACTCTTGGGAGACGGCACCGCCGCAAGCACCACCCTGCGCGTATCGCCCTCCGGCCAGG
>JAYWDF010000332.1:0-6075 GCA_043779985.1 Akkermansiaceae bacterium
AAAAGGAGGCCGCCCGATTCATGGCGAACAAGCTCTGGGAGTTCTTCGTTTATGAAAAGCCCACGGCCGCCGCCCTTGAGATCCTGACCGAGAGTTTCCAAAAAGCGGATTTCCAAACCGGCCCCCTGCTTCGCGAGATTTTTCTCTCCAAGGAGTTCTACGCCGAGGCGTCCATCCGCTCACAAATCAAGTCCCCGGTTCAGTATCTGGTCCAAATGCTCAAGCAGCTCGGGATCAGTGATCCGCCGCTCGGGTTCCCCATCACCGCGCAAATGCAGTTAGGCCAAGTGCTCTTCATGCCGCCCAACGTCGCCGGCTGGGACTGGGGCCAGGCATGGATCAATACCAACACGCTGCTCACCCGCTACAATCTCGCCGGCTTCCTCACCAAAGGCGCGGGCCCTGCGGAAATGAAGATGACGGATGATTCCATGAAAGCCCCGGGCATGGCCATGGCGCGGCAAATGGGCCGCGGCTGGCTGGGTCCTAACTACGAGCAAATCGCCCCCCGCCCGCTTCGGGAAACCCCGGCCGATCTGGTAGACTCGCTGATCTTCCGCTTTTTCCAGAGCCCGCTGCCCGACAAGGCCCGCAGCTCTTTCATCGAATACGCCGTTTCCAAAAAAGGCGCGATCCTCACCAACAGCGAGACCGCCGAGCTCTGCCACCTCATGCTCAGCACTCCCTACTATCAACTCTGCTGATCCACCATCCGGTTTCTAATTCCTCAATCTCCCACCATGAAAACTCGCCGTGATTTCCTCCGCTCCACCGTCCTCGGTGCTTCCGCCGCGTGGACGGTGCCCATGTTCGTCGAGCGCACCTTTGGCCAGCTCCACGAGGCGGCCCGCGATCTCGCCGTGCAACCCGTCACCGGCAAGGACGACACGATCCTCATCGTTCTCCAACTCGCCGGCGGCAATGACGGGCTCAATACGCTCGTCCCCTATGCCGATGACACCTACCACAAGGCGCGCCCGCGCATCGGCAAGAAGGAGCAAGAAATCATCAAGCTCAACGACCACGTCGGCCTGAACGGTGCGATGCCCTTCCTCGGCTCATTGTTCAAAGAAGGCGACCTCGGCATCGTCCAGGGCGTCGGCTATCCGAATCCGAACCGCTCCCACTTCGTCTCCACCTCCATCTGGGAGACCGCGGACACCACCAATCACTCGGCCACCGGCTGGCTTGGACGCTACTTCGACAACGCCTGCCCCGGCGCGGATCCCACGGTGGGCATCAGCTTCAACAAGACCCAGCCCGAGAGCTTCGGTGCCTTGAAAAACCCTGGCGTCTGCCTCAACTCACCCGAACTCTACCGCTGGATCCACAGCGGCGGCGACAAGGACCAGGCGGAACAATTCTTCGCCGATCTCAACAAGCCGAGCACCACTCCGGGTCCCGAGGACGACGAACCTAACGAAGGCGGCTCCATCGCCATGCCCGCTGGCGGCAAGACCGGTGGCATCACCGGCGAGGGCAATCTCGCCTTCCTCGAACGCGTGGCCCTCGACGCCCGCGTCAGCTCGAAAAAAATCCTCGAACTCGCCGCCAAACACCGCACCAGCGTCCGCTACGACGGCAGCCCGCTCGCACGGAATCTCAACCTCGTCGCCCGCATGATCGCCGGCGGCATGCCCACCCGGGTTTACTACGTCAGCCACGGCGGCTTCGACACCCACAACCAACAGATCAATTCCCACGACCGCCTGCTAGGCCAGCTCGACAGCGCGCTCAAGTCCTTCTTCGCCGATCTCAAGGAGCAGGGAAATGACAAGCGCGTCGTGCTCATGACCTTCTCCGAATTCGGCCGACGCGTTTCGGAAAACGCGAGTGCCGGCACCGACCACGGCAAGGCTTCCTGCCTCTTCCTCGCCGGTCCCGGCATCAAGGGCGGCCTCCACGGCACCCACCCCAGCCTCACGGATCTATCAGAAGGTGATATCCAGCACACCGTCGATTTCCGGAGTGTCTACGGCACCCTGCTCAGCGACTGGCTCAAGGCCCCTAACCTCAAACCCATCCTCGGCGCGAATTATCCGAAAATGGGCCTCATCGGGTGAGTGTTTCGTTCCGGAGGTCGACAATGAGCCACCCGCGTGCTTGACTCCCGCTGATGATGGATGGCTCACTGCTGGTGCTCGGGATTTCCGGGCCTGAACTTACCCCGGATGAGGCGGCGCTTTTTCGCAAACTGCAACCGGCGGGATATATTCTTTTCACGCGCAACATCGTCTCCGCGAGGCAGACCCGGAAGCTCACGGATGACCTCCGCGACTTGTCCTCGGAAATCCCGATCATCGCCATCGACCAGGAAGGCGGCCGGGTCACGCGGACCAAGGATATCGCTCCGGCAGCCCCCTCCGCTCCCGCGCTCGCAGCGGTCGGAGACATGGGCAAGATCGCCGATGCGGGAGCCTTCACCGGCGACCTTCTTCGCCTGCTCGGTTTCAATTTGAATTTTGCGCCGGTCCTGGATCTCGACCATTTCCCGGAGACCCAAAACGCCTTGCGCGGCCGCTGCTGGGGGCGGGACGCGCAGCGGGTCATCGACTACGCAGGCCATTGGAACCGCTGGATGCGTAAGCGTTCCATCGCCGGCTGTGCCAAACATTTCCCCGCCTGCGGCCGCGCCCAGTCCGACCCGCACCATGATCTGCCGTCTTCTCCGGCCACGCTCGAGGAGCTCTTGCGCGAGGACGTGATCCCTTACACCGCGCTGATGCCCGAGCTGGATGCGATCATGCTCGCGCACGTCGAGTTTCCTAACATAGACCCGCACTTTCCGGCTTCTCTCTCCCCGCGCATGATCCGCCGGTTTCTCCGCGACCAGCTCGGCTTCGACCGGCATCTCGTACTAACCGATGATCTCGACATGGGTGCCATCACCCAGCGCTACGGCCGCGGTCAGGACGTCAAGCTCGCCATCGAGGCAGGCAATGATCTGGCGCTCATTTGCCACCGCACCGACACCGCGGAAATCGCCGCCGCCGCCGTGGCGGAGCTGCCCCACTGGATGACGGAGGAGGCGCGCGACCGGGTGGAACGATTCCGCCGGAAGCTCCGCAACCCGCTCGAGTGGTCGGACAAAAAATGGCAGGCCGCTTGCGACGCGCTGGCGAAACTCGCCGCCGAGGTTCCTGAGATCCAAACCCGCCAAGCCAACAGCCCGGTGGCGGACTATTGATCCGCGCTCGTGACACCCCGGCAGGTGTCGCAAAAATCCATTTGCCCCCTTTTCAAAAATCGAGTGAATTTTTCTGCGGATACCTTCGTCGGACGGGATGACATTGAGTCACCAACATCACCATGAAATTCAACATTTCTCAACTCACCATCGCGGCCACCGCCTTACTCGCTGCGGTCAGCGCCGTTCCTGAAGCCAAAAGCGCCGACCTCACCTTGGACGGTTATGGGTCCTACAATCTCGGAGATTTCGACCGTTACTATCCCGGCGGCACTCGCCAGGGCGGACGCTACCGGAACTTGGGGGCCGACTACTACCGCTCTGCAGAGATTGAAATCGATGCCGTGCAAAACCACTCCAGCTACCGCTCGGGAGCGTTGAGTTTCGAGCTTTGGGCAATGCCCTATTACGGGGCGACCAGCGGCTCGGTCCTGATGACCAACAGCCTGCGATACCTTAAAGCGGGTCGTTTTTTCAACGGCGTCTACTGCCGCGGCACGGCGATCTCGCTGGATGAGCAAGCGTTTCCGGAACTAGACCTTTGGGAATACACGAGCAGCGGTTGGTCCTTTCGCGACGCTCTGACCTTCGCCGACGAGGAATGGCTCTGATCGCCATGAAGCCCCTCACCCAGCTTGCCTGCGCCGCCACCATCGCCCTGATCAGCGGGGGTGGCGGGTATTGGCTCGGTAAAGCCCAGCCCGGCCTGACTCGCGCAGCGCAGGGCACGACCGGGGCGGCGACCGCGGCCCCCGCCGCCACCGCAAGAAACGAAGTGGCCGCGCTCAGCATTTCCGATCTGCGTCTCAAGTTAGATGCCGAGAAGGATCCGCTCGCCCGTTTCAAGCTCGCCTTGCAACACCTCGAAGGGTGGGTCGCTCGAAACCCGGCCGATGCGCTGGACTGGCTCGTCAGCCAGCCGCCCAGCCGCCGCAGGGACGAAGTCGTCCGGATGGCTTTGAAGCAATTCTCGGAAACCGATGCCCGGGGCGCGGCGGAATGGGCGATGAGGAACCTCAGTGGCGGAGATTTGAACAACAGCCTCATCGCCATCGCCAACCAATGGGCGACCGAAAACGGGCAGGAAGCCGCTGCGTGGTTTCTCAAGCTGCCCGCCACCCGCGAGCGGGATGCGGCGGTGGAAAACATGTTCTTCGCGTGGGCGTCTAACGAGCCCGCCGCGGCGCTGGATTTCATCGGCGCGAATCCCGACATCGGCACCCTGTCACCGACGCTCCGGCGCGCGGCCCTCGCAGGCTGGGCGAAGAGCGATCCGGAAGCGGCTGTCACCGCAAGTCTGGCGACGGCCCGCACTCTGAATGATCCGGCGCAATTCGCAAACACCCTGGCTAACTGGGCGACGATGGATCTGCAGGCAAGTTCGCAATGGCTGCTCGCCAAGGTGCCCGCCGGGGATCCGCGGACTGCTGCCGCCCGCGAGTTGGCAGCGATTTATGCCCAACAAGCGCCTGCCGCGGGAGTCACCTGGCTGGAGAAACTCGCCGCCGGTGAGGAGCGCAATGCCGCAGCCAGCACCCTCGCGGCGGAGTGGGCCCGAGTCGGGCCGGCCGAGGCAGCCAAGTGGGCGGGCACGCAGAACTCGAGCGTTTTGACACCAGAAGCGGTTAGTGAAATTTCCCAGAACTTTCTCAGGAAGGATCCCGCTGCATTCGAAGCGTGGCGGGCGGCCCTTCCCCCGGGGCCGACGAAAGATGCCGCGGACCAAGTCGGCGCGGGTCCGGAGGAAAAATGACGCAGCTCGCCCCGGTTCGTGGCGACACTCCGCGTCATTTCCCGAGCACCCAGGAAACGTGTGGAGTATAAAGATCCGGCTCTAGCAGGAACGAGTCATGACCCTTGTCGGAGTGCACGATGATGTGCATGACATCCACCTTGGCCTCTTCCAGGTGCTTCACCAACTCCGCCTGCTCTTCCGGGTAAAAGCAGAAGTCCGAATCGATCGAAAACACCAGCCAGCGCTGGCCCGCCAGACGGGCCCGCTCGAACAAATCCGCGGGCGTTTCCGCATCACCTTCCTGGGTAGCGTCATAGCGCGACCACATGTCGATGATGCGGAGGTAAGTGTTCGCATCGAAGCGGCGGACAAACTTTTTCCCCTGATGGAGCATGTAGCTCTGGAACTGGTCGCGCACGCGATACCACGCCAGCACATCATCCGGCTGCACCACGTCCTGCCGCGCGCGGCGCTCGATGGCATCGAGATGGACGAATGTTTTGTGGGAAATCATCCGGGCGAGAACGAGCCCGTAGAGCGGGGCTTCCCCCTCATAATAGTCACCACCGTTGAAATGCGGGTCGTTTTCGATCGCGAGGATTTGCTCGAACAAAATCAGGCGGTTGAGGACCGTCGTTTTATACCCCGAGGCAATGACGATGACGTTATGAACCCGGTCCGGAAACCGCGTGGCAAAGGTCAGCGCGATCAAGCCGCCGACTGAGGGGCCGACCACCGCGTTGAGCGCGGCGATGCCGAAGTGATCGAGCAGGTGGGTGAACACTTCCACCTGATCCGCGGCGGTCACCGCGGGGAAGGACGCGCCCCAAGGTTTCCCGGTTTCCGGGTTGATAGAGGCGGGGCCGGTACTGCCGTAACAACCGCCTAGGTAGTTCGCGCAGACGACAAAATATTTGTCCGTATCGATGGCCTTGCCGGGTCCGATCATCGTCTCCCACCAGCCGTCATGCATTTCCGGCTGCCACAGATCGCCGACGCCTTCGATGCTGGAGTTCAGTCCGACTGCGTGGTGGGACCCGGAGAGCGCGTGGAAGAGGAAGACGCCGTTGGTGCGTCCGGCATTGAGCTCACCCCACGTTTCATAGGCCAGCGTGATTCCCGGCAAAAGCCCGCCATCGCGCAGCCGGACCGG
>JAYWDF010000333.1:0-2010 GCA_043779985.1 Akkermansiaceae bacterium
ATGAAACTCCCGCTCACCCGACAACTGTCGTTGTCACTTGCTCCCGTCCGTCCATCACGACGCAAACACCGATCAGGGATGACCCTGCTCGAGTTGACCGTGGTGATTCTCGTTTTGCTATCGCTCATCAGCACCCTTTGGATTGGTGCGCGCGCTTGGCGACGTGGCTCGGACCGCGCCCTTTGCATCATGCATATCGAGAGCGTCCAAAAAGGGATCCGCGGCTATTCAAATCTTTACGGCTTTTCCGAGGGAGCAAGCGCTCCAGGACTCCAGTCGCAAGTCATCGGCTTGGGGCGATTCGTGGAAGCCACTCCCATTTGCCCGGGTAACGGAACATATACTTACGGTGCCACCTACGGCAATGACACGATCCCTCCGCTGGGAGAATTGTATCTGCAATGCAATCTCGCCGGCAGTGGCCATCACGAGCCGGAGCCCCATGGAGATTGGTAACCTCGGCGATGAAGGGGTTTTTAGGGGCTGGTTTTGATGCGACCCTTCCTCCATCGACTTCTTGACAAGCCGCCGTTGTGCTAATCGTCCGAGCACAGCCTCTCCCCAGCGTGGTAGGGGTGCTACCACCTCGCCGCCCTCAGCGCCTGGGCGGCACCAGCTGATCTACCGGCTATCGTTGCCAAACCTGCCGGATCTCATCACCCTCAAGTGCGACCCAGCTTCCTTGGGGCTGCCCACCGATGTGTAGCCGCCCTATTGCAACACGAACCAACCGCAGCGTCGGGAGGCCGACTGCCGCGGTCATCCGCCGCACTTGGCGGTTTTTCCCCTCGATCAGCTGCAACTCTAACCAGGAAGTCGGGATCGCTTGGCGAAAACGCACCGGTGGCTCACGGGGGAAAAGTTCCGGTTCAATTTCCAACAGACGGGCCTCACAAGGCAACGTGCAGTGCCCTTGGATTAATATACCTCCCCGCCTGAGTTTCAGCACCGCATCCGGCGTAGGGATCCCCTCGACCTGAGCCAGGTAGGTCCTCGGATGCGCGGTCTTGGGATCGAGCAAACGATTGTTGAACCCTGCCTCATCACTCAGCAGCAGCAGTCCCTCGGAATCCATATCCAGCCGCCCCACCGGATACACCCCCGCGGGAAACCCAAAATCACCCAAGGTTCTTTGCCCCGGCAGATCCGGCGTGAACTGGCACAAAACGCCATAAGGCTTATGAAATGCGATCACCATAAAAACGCCCTTATTTGCGGAAAATAAAAAACACCGCCCCCGCCAGACATGCAGCGGCCCCCGCATAGTTCCATGTGATTTTTTCCTTCATGAAAAACACGGCGAACGGCACAAAAATCGATAAAGTGATGACTTCCTGAAGAATTTTCAACTGCCCGAGACTGAACAGCTGGTAACCCGTCCGATTCGCCGGCACTTGGATCATGTATTCAAAAAACGCGATTCCCCAGGAAATGAATGCAGCAATGAACCATGGCTTATCACGGAGATCCCGCAAATGCGCATACCAAGCGAATGTCATGAAAACGTTCGACAATGCCAGCAGCGCAATCGTTTTAAAAGCAACCATGCCCGAGTGCTAGCGACTCGCCCGCTGCTTCGCAAGCCTCAGCGCGAGTCGTCTCTAAAGCCCTCCGGCTTTCACACTTCTTCCATCTGAAATCCCTTGCGCACGTACTTGCAGCGGAATGGCGCGCCCGACTCATTGGGCTTCCAACCATTCGCGTTTCCAAAATCAATCGCCGCCGTCACCATGTCGTAGCTCACGATCCGCGGCAGCTCCGCCGTCAGAACTTGTCCATCCACCGGCGCACTTGCCTCGATCACCAACTCATTGACTCCGCGCCGATTTTGCATGATCCAGCGGTATTGGACATCGCGATGGTTGATGACTTTGTAACCTTTTTGTGGAGGAGGCATTGGCGTAAAATGGGAAATAATCGATGGCAGAGTCGAAAACTGATCTAAACGGCATGGAATGAGAATGTTAATCTCGATTTTTCACCATGGCCCGGGAAATCCACAACCTTGCA
>JAYWDF010000334.1:0-6067 GCA_043779985.1 Akkermansiaceae bacterium
AAAATGTCCATGCCCGAACCGCGAGCCCTGGAGATCCTCAACATGATCGGATCCAGCGCCCAGCGCGGCGCTGACATGGTGAGCCAAGTGCTCTCATTCGCCCGTGGAATGGACGGCCGGCGCATCAAGGTGCAAATCAAACACTTGATCAGCGATATGGTGAAAATCGTCGAGGACACCTTTCCGAAAAGCATCCGGATCGAAGCGACTACCGATTCGGGCCTCTGGGTCGTGGACGCGGATCCCACCCAGCTTCATCAAGTGTTGCTCAATCTCTGCGTGAACTCCCGCGACGCCATGCCCGAGGGTGGGAGGATCACCATCCTTGCTTCGAACCGTTTCATCGATGCTCAATACGCGGCAATGAACATCGAGGCACACGTCGGCCACTACGTTTGCATCGACCTTGAAGACACGGGGACCGGCATGCCTCGGGAACTGGTAGATAGCATTTTCGACCCATTTTTCACCACCAAGGAAGTGGGCCGGGGGACCGGGCTAGGCCTCTCGACCGCCCTCGCAATTGTCAAAGGCCATGGCGGATTCATTCAGGTTTACAGCGATCTCGGGATGGGCTCGCGCTTCCGGATCTATTTGCCGGCGGTGGACGAAGTGGCTTCCGAGTTAGCACTGGATGTCCTGCAGAACCTGCCTCGTGGAAATGGCGAAACCATCTTGGTCGTGGATGATGAAGCTTCCATCCGCCTGATCACCGGGCAGACCTTGGAAGCATTCGGTTATTCGGTGTTGGTTGCTTGTGACGGTGCCGAAGCGGTATCCGTATTTGTCGAGCATCGCGATCAAATTGACGTCGTGGTCACGGACATGATGATGCCGATCATGGACGGCTCCTCGCTGATTAAGGTCCTTAGGCGCTTGGAGCCGGGGATTCGGATCATCGGAGCGAGCGGCATCGCTGCCAATGGCATGGTCGCTCAGTCCATGCAGGCGGGAGTGAAGCAATTCCTCCCCAAGCCTTATTCCTCCGAGATTCTGCTCAGAGCCTTGAAGGAAATCCTCGCCGGCGCAACCGATTAGGTGCTGGCTCAGGAAGCCAGTAGCGCCTCACCCGGTTCGAGCACCCCGCGCACCGAATCAAAAAAGGTCTCGCGATTGAATGGCTTCTTCAGCACGGCCGAGGCTCCGAGTGTCTTCGCGAGCGGGAGGAAATCTCCGGTGCCTGTCGACTGGCCCCCGGACATGGCGATGATCTTGATGCCGGGCAACGTACGACGCAGCTCCATGATCGTTTCAATACCGTCTTTGCCTGGCATGACCATGTCGGTGATCACCAGGTCGAACCGATGTTGACGCGCCAGCGACAATGCTTCAAATCCATCCGCTGCGGTGTGAACGTGAAAGCCGCTGGAGGTCAGCGCGTGTTCGAGAATGTCCCGGATCGGTTTCTCATCATCGACTACGAGGATGCGCTTTGCTGGTGCGGCGGAAAGTGTTGAACTCATGAGGCCCCGATCCTGACGAGCCCACCCCGTCGAATCAACCCCGTTCTAACACGCAATCGCGTATGCAACCGCCAGCCTGCCGCGGGGAACCGCGCCAGGGCGTTCGCCCCTCCACCGGGGTGTCCACCTTGCGCGACTCACCCTTCACAAATCCCGGTAAGCCATCGAGAAGGTATCCCCGTCCTCGATTTTCCCGCTTGTAAGGCCTTTGTTGAACCAGCGCATCCGCTGCGCCGAAGTGCCGTGCGTGAAGGAATGTGGCACCACTCGTCCCTGGGACTGCTTCTGGATCGCATCGTCACCGATGGCGTTCGCCGCGTGCATTGCCTCTTCGATGTCGCTGTTGTCTAATTTTAAGTCCTGCTTCGAGTGGTTCGCCCACACACCGGCGTAGTAGTCCGCCTGCAGTTCCAGCCGCACCGAATACTCGTGGTAGTCCGGTCGCCCCTGCATCGCCGCCACCTTGTCGGAGGTTCCTAGCAACTTCTGCACGTGGTGTCCGACCTCATGGGCGATGACATAAGCCTGCGCGAAATCCCCCGGCGAACGGAAGGTCTGCGCCAGCTCGTCGTAAAAGCTCAGGTCGATGTAAACTTTCTGATCTCCCGGACAATAGAACGGCCCCATCGCCGCGCTCCCCGCGCCACAGGCCGTGCGGATTTGCCCGCGATAGACCGTCATCCCTGGCAGTTCGTAGGTCTTGCCGATCTTAGCGAATTCCTGCGTCCACACCTGCTCGGTCCCCTTCATCACCACTTTGACAAAATGGAAGCGTTCCTCATCCGTCGCACTCAAGTGTCCCTGCGGTGCGCCGCTCGAAGGCCCTCCACCGAGAAGCATGCTCGGGTCCACCAAGCCCATTTTCCAGGCAATCCCGCCCACCACCAGCGCCGCCAGAATCCCCTTGATACCGAACACGCGGCCGATCTTCATCAGCAGACCCAGTCCTCCGCCGCCCCCTCCACCGCCAAAGCCTCCGGAACTCCGCCCGCGCGCATCCTCCACATTGTCACTCTCGCTCTTACCTTTCCATTCCATGATCGTTATCGATTGATTTGGTGAAGTCTATAACCGCCGCTACCGCCCAGAGCAAGCCCGCAGAAAACTCCCCAAGGACTGCTAAAAGCCGACGGCCGAGGCCATGTAACCGCAATCGCTCGACGCGAAGCCTCCTCATTTTTCATTCCCCCTATCAATCAAAGCCGCGTTTAGAATACCTCACTCGGGTGGTCACGATTTGAACTTCCGCTGCCGATGCGCGTTCTCCCTGTGGGCAAGCAGGGAGAGTTAATAAATCCAGATCAATGAAATGGGTGGAGCAGTTATAACGAAGTGATGGGCAGTGCCCTGAGCCAGTCGGGCGGTTTCACATGCCTAGGGCTGCGGGCTTTGGGATGTTAAGCGCATGGCGGAGAGGATGGGAATCACCTCCAAACCGTGATGACGGCCGACGCTCCGACGTTCCCCGCCGCGTCACGGGCGTAAGCTTGAAGTTGGTGGGAACCCGTGGCTGCTTTCAATGTGCTCCAAGTGAATGTCGCGGATGACGAGGCGCTCGTGCCGAAAAGTTTCCCATCCAGATAAAGCTCGATGGAGGTCACGGCGATGTTGTCGGTGCCGCTGACATTGATTTTCTGTGAGGGCGTTTTGACGGTGGACCCGTCAAGTGGCGAACTGATCGTGGCAACCGGCGCCACAGTGTCGGCGCTCACTGATCCCTGCGCCGCGATCACCGCACGGGAAGCGTTGACGCGTCCGTAGCCGTAGTAGACATCGTAGCCGGGTGCTCCGATGTCATCGCAGTTTTTAAGAAGGAGATCGACAAGCTGTGCGTTGGTCAGGTTGGGATTCTTGGATGCCATCAGCGCCACCACGCCGGATGTCACCGGGCTTGAAAAGGAGGTGCCGCTCCACGAGGCATACTGGTCCGCGCCGTAAAGCGTCAGGATGTCCACGCCCGGTGCGCAGACATCGACGTAACTGCCGTAGTTGGACCAACTCGGCCGGACGTCGGCGGAGTCAGTGGCCGAGACGGCCACTACGTTGCTGCAAGCAGCCGGATAGAATGAAACATTGTTGCCATTGTTGCCCGCCGCGGCGATGAGCACGCACTGCTTGTTCCAGGCATAATTGACTGCGTCTTGAAGCGTCCGCGACGAAGAGGTGCCACCGAGACTCATGTTGATGATTCTCGCGCCATGATCGGCTGCATAGGTGATTCCGTTGGAGATGGCGGAGTAGGTGCCCGATCCAGCAGCATCCAGCACGCGGACCGGAAGGATTGGATTTGCCCAGGTGACCCCGGCGACGCCGAGAAGATTGTTGCTGGCTGGAGAAATCGTTCCAGAAACTGCGGTTCCGTGACCGTTTTCATCGGTCGGGTCCGTATCGTTTGCCACGAAATCGTAGCCGCCGGCGAGCACTTTACCCGCAAGGTCCGGGTGCGAGGCGAGCACACCGGTATCAACCACCGCGACGACGATTCCCGCCGCACCGGTGGTGACGTCCCACGCGGCAGGGGCTTGGATTTTCGCGAGGTGCCACTCGGAACCTTGGGTGAAAAAAGGGTCGTTGGCGGTGCCAAGCGCCTCGGCGGTGAAGTCAGGCTCGGCATACTCCACATCTTGGTGGTGCTGCAGCGCGTCCAGCAGTTGATTGGCAGCGACCGCCGGCACTCGAATCACGCGAACGCCCAGTGCGGGGATCGAGCCCTGTTGGCTGGCACCTCGGAGGGTCAAGATCGCCTTGAGCGCGGCGTCCGACATGGATACCTTCGGTTTGACTAGGATCTGAACCTGGGTCGTATCCGGCTGTGCGGCATTTGCAGGAGACGCGAACATCGGGCAAATCGCTGCGATCAGCAACAAAGCACGGCACAGTGGGAGGCGGAAAAAATCCAAGGGTTTCATAAATTTCAATTTAGGTTAAAGGGCGACCCTCTTGGTAGATCTTTTTGAAGAACTTGCAAGGGGTTTTGTGATTTGCGGCCGGGCTTTCGGACGGCCTCGTCTCAAGGCGTCAGCCAGACGTGCAATCGGTAGAACCCTCTCGCGGTGGTGGCGGCGCTGTAGCTGACCGCCTGATTGCTGCCAGAGATGTCGGAGTAGCCACTGACGTCCGTCCACAGGTCTGAGCCGAGACCATCGTTGGATTGCAGGGCGTAGTGGCGGGTCGCCCCGGTATAGCCGCTGCCGCTTGCAGCCTTGGCGGTGAAATTGACCGAAAACTGGCCGCTGGTGAGAGCCAGGCTAGGGGCAGGCGCTGGAGTGCTCACGAGCGGCGACAGGCCGAAGACGTATTCGGACATATTGGTGATGCCGTCACTGTCAGGGTCAGCGGTTGCTCCGGAAACCAGCGGGTCAGCAAGTTGCGTCGAGTTGAATTGGCTGTTTTGCCAAGTGGCGAACGTGTCATTCACGGTGACAGTCGCAGAGTTCGAATTCGAAGTTCCAGCGGTATTACTAGCGCGTGCCCAATAACTGTAGGTCGACATGAGTGCCGGGGTGGTGAATGATGGCGAAGTCGCTCCGACAACTGGATTCGTGGTGTCGCCGGAGGCTCCTAAATACCATTGGAACGCGGGTGCGGTGCCCGAAGCAGCAACCGAAAGTGACGCACTACCGCCACTGGTGACGGTGGTGGAAACTGGCTGGGTGGTGATCGTCGGCGGAGTGATGACGGTGACAGACGCGCCGGTAGAGTTTGCCGTTCCTGCGGTATTGGTCGCGCGGACCCAATAGTTGGTGGTCGAGGTGAGTGTTGGCGTGATGAAAGGGGAGCCCGTGGCAACCGGGCTCGTGGTGTCCCCAACCATTCCCCTATACCACTGAAAGGTCGGAGATGGAGACCCGGAGGCGGCAACATTTAGGGTCGCGGTCTCACCAGTGTTAATGGTGGTTGACAAAGGCTGGGTAGTGATCGCCGGTGCTGTAGCGATACTAACCGTGGCTGTGCTGGAGTTGGCAATCACGGTATAAGGAGTATTGGCGACGGGGCTGGAGACCACGCCGTTGCGGGTGACGCGGACCCAATAACTCGCTGCGGAACTCAGGCCGGGGGTTGTGTAGCTTGCTAGGGTGGCGCTAGCAATCGGCGTCGTGGTGGAGGGCGAGGTTCCGCTATACCACTGATAAGTCAGTCCGCTGCCGGTGCCAAGAGCTCCAACAACCGACAGCGTGGCTTTGCCGCCGCTGCTGACGGTGGTTGATGACGGCTGAGTGGCGATGACAGGAGTGTCGACAATGATCGTGAAGCTGGCGCTGAACGAAGTATTCTGATTCAGTGGCACAGTGCCTAGAGCAAACTCCCACGCTGTAATAGTGATGGGGAAGCTTCCGGTTTGAGTGGGAGTTCCGGTGATGGTGTCAGTTGCGGAGTTTGCGGTGTTGTTATTTACTATGCCAGCAGGGAGCGCGCCGGTTACTTGCCATTTCTTAGAGCCTGTCTTAATAATACAAGATTTCTGAATTTTAATCTGTACTAGTTTGGTCATGTATTGGAGAAACCCGGCATGGCCAGTTATCCAAGCAGCATGACGGATTCCGAATGGGAAATTCTCGAAACTCTATTGCCACCCAAGCCCGACACGTTGCGTGGGCGTCCGC
>JAYWDF010000335.1:0-2007 GCA_043779985.1 Akkermansiaceae bacterium
GGCGACACCGGGATCAATACCTTCCAAGTCACGGTCACCGATCCCGCCGGAGCGATGGCGGTGGCGGCACTCACCATCAACGTGAACGATTTACCCGGGACTGAGCAGCGCTATGCCTTCGACGGCAATGCGAACCCCAGCGTGGGAACCGCCACTGGTATCGCCACCGGTGGTCCTATCTACGTCCCGGGTCTAAGAGGCCAAGCCATCGATCTCGACGGGATCGATGATTTCGTCACCCTGCCAGCCGATGTTGCGAGTTCCACCGATCTCACCATCGCTGCCTGGGTCAACTGGGACGGCGGCGCGAACTGGCAACGCATTTTCGATTTCGGCGGCGGCCCTGCCGAGAACCTTTTCCTAACACCCTCCTCGGGAGGAACCGCACGAACGATGTTCTCCATCAAAAGCGGCGGCATCGAACAGATCTTGGACGGACCTCCATTGACCGTGGGTGCATGGACCCATGTCGCCGTCACCCTCAACGGCAACACCGGCAAACTTTATATCAACGGCGTGGTCGTGGACATCGACAACAACATCACCATCAACCCAAGCGATTGCCGTGCGAATTTGAACTACATCGGGAAAAGCCAGTCGCCCGACCCACTTTACAACGGACGCATCGACGAGTTTTACATTTATAACAGTGCACTCAGCGATGCGCAGATCGTCGCCCTGAAAAATGGCCGTGCGCCACAATTCACCACCGACCCGATCACCAAACCCGCTGCCACCGCCGGCCAGATTTACTACAACTCGATCATCGGTTCCGCCACCGATGCGGACTCCGGCGATAGCCTGACCTATAGCAAAGTATCCGGCCCCGCCTGGCTCCACATCGCTTCGAACGGCGCTCTATCAGGCACCCCGGACGCGGGCAACACTGGCAGCAACCGTTTCGTCGTGCGCGTCACCGACAGCCGCATGGCCAGCGACGATGCCGTGCTGACACTCAACGTCACCGGAGCCACCGGACTGATGAGCACCTATGAACTAAACAACAACTTGCTGGATGGCACAGGCATCCAGCACGGCACCGGCACCGGCGGTCCGGTCTATGGCGGCGGTCGCTACGACATGGCAATCGTTCTCGATGGCGTGGACGATTTTATCACGCTCCCCGCCACGGTCGCCAACTACAGCACGATCACCCTGGCCGCACGAGTCAGGTGGAACGGCGGTGCCAGTTGGCAGCGGGTCTTCGACTTTGGTAACAGCACCACGCAGTATCTTTTCCTGACGCCCGGTTACTCTGGCATCATGCGCTTCGAAATCCTTAACGGAGGTATCAAACAAAGCCTCGAATCACCCTCCTTGCCAATCGGTGAATGGGCCCACGTCGCCGTCACCATCGGAGCTAACATCGGCTGTCTCTATGTCAATGGAGCCCTCGTCGACACCCGCACCATCACTCACAATCCCGCCGCTTTCAGCCCCACGAAAAACTATCTCGGCAAGAGCCAGTTCTTGGCCGATTCACTATTCAACGGGACCATCGATGACTTCCGGATCTACAGCCGTGCTCTAACCGCCTCCGAGGTTTCCACGCTCGCTATTCCCAATCCCGGAATGCCCGGTTCCGGGATCGTCCCCCTCACCATTCCCTATGCGTCATGGGCATTTCAATATAACTTTCCATCTGGCCAAGCAGGACTCACCGCCGATGCCGACGGAGATGGAATCACTAATCTGTTGGAATATCTGTTCGATTCAAATCCTCTGGTCGCGAATTCAAACCTGCTTCCCCAGGGAGAAATGAAAACGGGCACCGTGCTGGGCTTGGTGGGTTCTCCGGCCAAACATTATCTCAGCTATCAAGCCCGCGTCCGCAAAGACCGCAGCGGGGTGACGCTCGCGCCCCAAGCCGCGGACACCGTCGCCGGATTATCATCACCCGGCGCTGCCAACAATGCCATCCAAGCGGGTGCGCCGGTCTCCGACGGAGCCTTCGATGTCTTCACCTACTACTACGCGACCGCCATCGAAGACTCACCAGATGGCAAA
>JAYWDF010000336.1:0-6055 GCA_043779985.1 Akkermansiaceae bacterium
GTTTCGCCCGGCAGCTTGTTTCCGCCCAGCTCGGCAGCCAGTCGCCGACAGAGATTTCCATAGGCACTCGCACCGGCGTGGACACCAACCCCACCCCGGACGTCGTCACGACCGAGGACATCCGCGACACGATTTTCCAAGCGGCTCCATATTTTTACAGGGCCACTACTCCTTCCGATCCGCGCTACGACATGGACCGCTGGGGCTACGGCGTGCCCGTCGAAGGGGTGGACATTTCCGGGTGGACCGCCAGCCAATGGCGCGACCTCCGCGGCGTGCATTCGGCCTATTACGACGAGCCTCTCGACTCATGGACGAGTAACGACGTCCGGCACACTTACGAGTGGGAGCTGGTTTAAGGGTTCTGGCGCGGATGTGGCACCAAGACCGAAAAAGGCAAAAATGTTAAATTTATTGCTTTCAAATTGACTGACTCTTAATCAATTGGTCCATGGTTCGAATCCATGCCGGGGCACTTCTTTTAGAATGAACGACTTAGGGAGCTGAAAAGCTCCCTTTTTTGTGGCCTCGAAAAACCCCTGCTGTCAGCTTGCTGTCAAATTGCGACGGCATCGCGGCCTCATGATTTGCCAAAATTCAGAATTGGATGGCGCCCAGCGCAGTTGGCTTGCTCTGATCACAGGCGCTGATTGATGAGATGAAGCGATGAGTCCTTCAACTGTGCTATAAACACATGAAGGAGTCCCTCCCTTCATCCTTCCCGCAGTTCGCGACGAATTGCGGAAAGTGCTTTTACGACTCCGCTCACCTTTCTGAGTCGGGGTCATTTTTTGTATCCAAGGAGAGAACATTCAAATCACCAACCCCATCATGCCACGCACACTCTATTCTCCCAAACTGTCCGACGACGTGATCCGCGCGCTTTACCGCGAGGGTCAACTCCGCCGGATGCCCATGACCCGCCTTGCCGATGAATTGCTCCGCCGTTCGCTCGGCGGGGAGTTTTCCGGCATGGCGGGCCCGCCCCTCATCGACCCCGATCAGGTGATCATCCACATGAAGGATGCCGCCTGACCTGGGATCTTAAACCACCAACCCACCCCCGAAGCCCGGCCCGCAATGGTCCGGGCTTTTTCGTTTCAACCCCCAATCAAACATCATCATGGCTATCAAACTAATCGCCAATTACTCAAAACGCCTCGGCCTTCCCGGCTACTCGTCCCACCAGTTCTCTGTCTCGGTTGAAACCGAGCTGAACACAGCAGGGGACATCGCCGCAGAATCCGAGCGCCTTTACAAACTGCTCCAATCCAACGTGGACGAGCAGATCCTCCATACCGGCTTCGTTCCTCCGGGCGACTATGGCATGGATCCACCGGAGGAAAACCCACGGGCGGAAAACGCATCGGCACCCGCCACCAATGTCACCCAGTGGCAACGGGGGCCGGCGTGGAAATGTTCCGACAAGCAGAAGGATTTGATCCTGAAACTTGTCGAGGAGCACCAACTGGACAAAGCCGACATCGAAGCACTCGCCAACGAGCGCTTCGGCAAAGGCGTGCGGCAACTCAATAAAGTCGAAGCCTCCGGGCTCATCGACGAATTGCTCGACACCCACGGCGGCGCAAACCGCCAGGGCAATGGCAATCGCCGCAACGGTTCCGCCTATGGCGGGTCCAACGGAAGGAGGGCCGCATGATCGCCGCCGTCCATGACGCACCGTTTTCCACCGGGCCGACAACCCAGGCGGAAACGTTACCCAGGCATATTAGTCCTTCGGCGGCGAAGTCCTACCTCGGGTGCTCGCTCAAATTCTACTTCGAGCGTGTCGCATGTATCCGGAAAAAAACACCGTCCGCACTGCACCTTGGCAAAGCGGTGCATGCCGCGCTCCAGGCGTTTCACATCGCCAGGTGGCGGGGTGCGGATGATTCGCCGGAGACCATCGCCGCCGCCTACGAGAAAGCCTTCAGCGATCTTGAGCGCGACGAAGGACCGGTGAACTTCGACGACGATGCCGAGCGGGAGAAATGCCGTCTCGACGGCCTGCGCGTGGTTGCCGCCTACCTCGACTCCCCGGAGGCGATGAAGGAAAAGCCGCGGGCGGTGGAGGTCCCATTAACGGAGGAAATCCCAGGACTGTCGGTTCCGTTGACGGGAGCGATGGATTTGGTCGAAGGCGATTTCACGCCGGTTGATTTCAAATCCGCCGCCGCCAAGCCGGATTCGGCAAACGCGGCGTTCGATCACGAAATCCAACTTGTCAGCTACCAACTGCTGATGGAAGCGGCGACGGGTGAAAGCCCGCCATCGCTCGATCTGGTGTTCCTGGTGAAAACCAAGATGCCCCAGATCATCCGCGTGAAATCTCCGCCGGCCGACGCGCATCGCAAGCGGCGGGTCACCGCCCTTTTGGAGACGGCCGTCATTGGCATTGCCAGCAGCCGCTACCACCCACAACCCGGGATGCAGTGCTCGTGGTGCCAATTCAAAAACGAATGCATCGCGTGGCTTCCCGAAGTCTATCAGGAACGGAGGGCTGCTTGAAAGCCCTGCTCGCACTAATCGCGGTCGTCCTGCTGGCGGCCTGCAATCCATCCACCACCGGCCCAGCGGCTCCCGACATGGGGCCAATCGGCGACGGCCTCAAGGTCATCGGCTTCGCCCTCATCGGCGTGGCGGTGGTCATCACCGTAGGGCGCACCATTCGTTAGCAACTACTGCGATGAAAATGACGCCCTACATCCACCTCTTCGCCGGCATTTCCATCACCGCGTTGTGCTTCCAGATCTTCTCGGATTTCTGGCTGCCCATAGCAATCGGAGCTGCCGCGATGTTCGCCGTCGCAGTGATCCTGCGGCGATAACCCCAAACCAACCCACGCCCGCCCGGTCCATGTGATCGCGGCGGGCGTTTTCCTTTCCACCTGAAAACACAAACCAACCCCAGACCTAACATCACATCATGAATCCAAACAACAGTTCCCAAAATCAAACGCTCCTCGATGGCATCTGCCGCCGTGGAGTCCTCGTCGCAACATCCGTCCGTTACTGGCGCGGGTGCAAGCGGCTCAATCCCGAAGACCTCGGCCTTGATCCACACACGTCTCCGACCGGCTCATCCAGCTCGGTCACAAACGCCTGATTCCGCGCGACGCGCTCTCGGCCTTCGCCCTGATCGAATCCCGGGTGCAGGCGACGGTCGAAAGCTCCAGCTTCCCATTCCTGGGTGGCATCGGGCGTTTCGTTCCCAATCCCCGGCTCGGCGATCTCACCGACAAACTCGATAAACTCCGCGATGAATTTCGCGAAGCCACCCTCCAGTTCGTTGCTGGCTACACACCGTTGCGTGAAAACGCGATGGTCGAATGGCGCGAAGCCGCCCGTCACATGAATGGCAGCGCCGAACGCCTGATCGCCACCATCGAGCAATCGTTTCCGCCGGCCGGTGACATCGCCAAGCGTTTCGGATTTGAAACGCGGTTGTTCCAGATCGCCGCGCCCGACAGCATTCGCTTGGAGGTTGCCGATGGCATGGCGCAACTCGAAGTGGCAGACGACCGACGCCGGATCGCGGAAGACGCATCACGCCGCCTGCAAGCCGATCTCGATGGGTTCATCCGTGAATCTGTCGCGTCGCTGCGTGATGAAACCGCGCGGCTAGCCAGTGAAGTGCTCGCCACCATCGACGGATCTGAAAACGGCGTCCACCAACGCACGCTCAACCGGCTCACCACGTTCATCGACAGCTTCCGGACGCTGAACTTCGCCGGCGACCAGCAACTCGAAGCGACGCTCGAACGCTTCCGCCGCGACCTGCTCACCCGCAGCGCGGAGGACTATCGCAACGACAGCGGCGCGATGGCCAGCCTCACAGAAGGCCTGTCACGCCTGCGCGAAAACGCGGTGCAACTCGCCCGCAGCGATGCGCGCGAAGTCATCTCCCGTTTCGGGCAGATGGGCACGCGCAAGCTCGCGGCGGTCAGTTGACCCAATCCCTTCCGGGTGTCCTTCGGGATGCCCGGAAATCCCTTTCTCCCAACACGCCATTACCCTCACACGACACGCCAATCCTACTCAACAAGCGCACTTTTTAAACACCACTCCTCTCACTTCACCCAACGCTACCAAAACCACTTAACACGCCAATCCATCACCTGAATCCCGCAGCGAGGGCGGCCTGTTACGACGGGCCGCCCTTGTCGCATCCATCCCCTCAAGCCCCATCTCCACACACCACTAACAAAGAATAAACCATGTCTCACTTCACCACCATCCAGACCCAGATCCGGGGCCTTGACGCCCTTCACGACGCTTGCGCCGAAATGGACCTCAAGCTCGTTCAAAATGCTAACTGTCGTGGCTACGCGGGCATCACCCGCCAGGCCCCGCATGTCATTAAGCTGAAAGGCCCTTATGACATCGCTGTCGATCCTCATCCGGAAAACGACGGCACCTATGGCCTGACCACCGACTGGTGGGACGGACACGCCGCCAAGGAGGTCGGTATCGGCTACGGTCGTTTGCTGCAATCCTACGGCATCCACAAAACCATCCGCGAAGCCCGTTCACGCGGACTCCGCACGCACCGCAGACAGGAAGCCGACGGCTCGATCCTGCTGACATTGGAAGGAGGCTCACTATGAGCCGCCGCATCCATGTCCGCGTTTCTCCATTCGGGGAAATCACCGTCGAGGCCGAAGGGTTCCAAGGCAAGGGCTGCGAAGCCGCCACCAAGGCCATCGAGGACGCTCTCGGCAAACCCCGGGAACGCACCCGCAAACCTGACTTCTGGCGGCAGTCCCAACGCCACCAGAACCAACAACCACTCGGCGAAGGAGGCGCATAAACCATGAGCCAAACCCTTCGCTTCAACCCCGGCGGTCACATCGACTGCCTTTACACCGAAGCGATCGATCTTCGTGCGCTCGGGAGACTCACCGTCTTCCGGGCCACGGACATCCGCTTCTGCGAGCGCACCCAACTATGGAAGGTCCGCTGCGCCTCCACCGGCAAGCTCCTTCACTGCGATCCCTCACGCGAGGCCTGCCTCGCCTGGGAACGCGCCAACCTCGGCCCGCCCAACCCGGACGCGCAGAGACCCGCCATCACATTACCCAACCTCAACCCGGTCACCGACCCATCCTAACCAAACCATCAACTCCAAATCATCATCTCATGCAAAACCAACTCACCACCTATCTGCTCGCCGGTTACCCCGGCCTCGCCGTCATCAGTTCCGAAGAAGCGCGCGCCGAAGCGGAAATCGCCACCGCCTGCACTTCCCTCAAACGCAAACTCCACGCCTGGTCCTCCAGCGAGGGCTTGGTCGATACCAAGGAAGGCCGGGTCACCGCTTGTCCCGATCCACTCGAAGCACTCCAGCTCCTCGACGGCATGTTCGCGGCCGACAGCCCACGCCATGTCGTCCTGTTCCGCGACCTGCAACTCCACATGGACCAGAGCGATCCGATGCTCGTGCGCCGGATCAAAGACATCCTGCGCGTCGCCAAATCCAACGGTCACTCCATCATCCTGCTAGGCTGCCGGCTCAAGCTCCCACCCGAACTTGAACACGAAATCACCCACGTCGATTTCGGCCTCCCCGATCCCGCGCGGCTCGGAGTCGTGCTCGATGGCATCCTCAAGTCCGCCAAGATCAAGAACGTCCACGAAGTGGTCCGGGAAGCCGCGTTGCAGAGCGCGCTCGGCCTCACTACCACCGAGGCGGAAAACGCGTTCGCCCTGTCCATCATCGAAACCAAGGGCATCGACCACAAAGTCGTCGCCCGCGAGAAAGCCCGAACCTTGAAGAAGAACGGCCTGGTCGAAGTCGTGGAAGCCACCACCTCCCTCGACGACATCGGAGGACTCGGCCTGTTGAAGGAATGGCTCATGCGCCGGGGCGGTGCCTTCGGTGCCTCCGCCAAAGCCTACGGTCTGCCAGCACCGAAAGGTCTGCTCATCGTCGGAATCCCCGGCACCGGTAAATCACTGACGGCCAAGGCCACCGCCGGAGCGTTCGGCCTGCCCTTGCTGCGTCTCGACATGGGACGCGTGTTCGGCGGCATCGTCGGACAGTCGGAAGCCAACCT
>JAYWDF010000337.1:0-2004 GCA_043779985.1 Akkermansiaceae bacterium
TTCCGACTGGCGTCTATCCGATCCCGACAACATCGCCCACGCCCGCCGCGAGATCGAAAAGGGCCAGGTCGAACTGCTCTATCTGTTCACCGCCCGCCTCGATGCCGTGATGCACAAACATGGCGTCGATCACCCGGAAGTGGACGCCGCCTTCGCTCACTTCGAAGCCAACCTCAAGTCGCTGGCCGACCTCGCGTCCAAACACTACCGCGATGTCCGCATCCACCTCTTCAGCGACCACGGCATGGCGGACACCCATGTCTGCTCCGACCTGCTGCCGCGCTGGGAAAAACTCGGCCTCAAATACGGCCGCGACTACATCGCCGTGTGGGATTCCACCATGGCGCGCTTCTGGTTTCTCGACGAAGCCGCCCGCCGCACCGCCACCGCCTGGCTGGGTGAGCAGCCGGATGGCGAGATCCTAACGGACGAACGGCTCGCCGACTACGGCTGCCTGTTCCCGGACCGGAAATACGGCGAGCTTTTCTATCTGTTACCGTCCGGTTCATTGTTCGTGCCGTCGTTCCTCAACCAGCGGAAAGTCACCGCCATGCACGGCTACGCGCCCGAGCATCCGGACAGCGCCGCCGCGTGGCTCTCCAATGCCGACACCCTGCCGGTCACCGCGCTGCCCGGCATTTTCCCGGTCATGCAAGCCGCCGCCCACGCATGAAACGCATCCTCCACATCCCGCGCCGCTTCGCCATCGACGAATGGGGCGGCACCGAAAGCGTCATTTACAACCTCTGCAAACAGCAGCAGGCGCTCGGCTTCCAACCGGAAATCCACACCTCCCGCGCCCTCGCCCCCACCCCGCGCGAGTTCTGGCGGGACATCCCCATCCGCCGCTACCGCTACTGCTATCCGTTTCTCGGCCTCACCCCGGCGGACATCCACGCCCTCGACAAAAAGGGCGGCAACCTCCTGTCGCTCGATCTGTTCTTCCATCTTCTAACTGCCAAAAACGTCCGCATCTACCACGCCCACGTCCTCAAGCGCATGGGCGGCGCGGTCCTAACCGCCGCCCGCCGCCGCAACAAACCCTTCGTCGCCACCCTCCATGGCAACGTCTTCGATGTCCCGCTCGCCGAGGCCGCCTCCGTTGTCGAGGCCCAGCAAGGCCACTTCGAATGGGGGAAACCTTTCGGCGCGATTTTCCGCTCGCGCCACTTGCTGAATGAGGCGGACGCCGTGCTGTGCGTCGGCTTTTCCGAATACGAAAAGGCCAAGGAAAAACTCGGCCACGACCGGGTCTATCATCTTCCTAACGGGGTCACGCCGGAATCCTTCGCCAATGGGGACCGCGCCGCCGGCCGCAAGATCCTCGGCTGGCCTGAAGACGCCATCGGCTTCGGTTGCCTCAGCCGGATCGATCCGCAGAAGAACCAGCTTCTGCTCGTCGAGTCATTCGCCGCGCTCGTCGCCGCGAATCCCGGCAAGCCGTTCCGCCTGCTGCTAGGCGGCCCGGTCACCGCGCCGGTTTACCTCCAGGAAATCCTTGACCTCATCGGCAAGCACCAGATCGAGCATCTCGTCACCCTCCACCCGTCCGTCGTTTCAGAATCCACGCTCCACCGCGACCTCCTCACCGCCCTCGATTGCTTTGTCCTCCCATCGCGCCACGAGCCGTTCGGCATCGTCGTGCTGGAAGCGTGGGCGTCCGGCCTGCCGGTGATCGCCTCGCACATCGGCGGATTGCAAAAACTCGTCAGCCACGACGAGGATGGCCTCCATTTCCCGTCAGGAGACGCCGCCGCCCTAACTGCCGCGCTGGGCCGCATCGCAAACGATGCCGGACTCCGCCGCTCGCTCGCCGCCGCAGGCCATTCCAAGATGACCCGCCACTACACCTGGCAAGCCGTCAACGAGCGGCTTGAGCAGATCTATCAACTCGCCGAAGCCCGCCACCGATGAACGAGTTTCCAAAAGCCGTCTCCGTGGTCATGCGCAGCTTCAACGAGGCCTGGGCCATCGGCGACACCATCCGGCAGCTCTTCGCCCAGG
>JAYWDF010000338.1:0-2002 GCA_043779985.1 Akkermansiaceae bacterium
AAGCTCGTCGGTTTTTCCCCACGGAACCAACCTCGCCGCGCCGGACGCGAACTTTCTCTACGACGATCAAGGCGGCGAAATCGGGGCCGGCCACATCACTCCGGTCGGTGACTACCCTGCGAATGCTTTCGGCCTGTTTGACCTGCTAGGCAACGTCTGTGAATGGACCAGCGACACCTGGCATTCTAACTACGAAGGCGCGCCCGACGACGGCTCCGCATGGATCCAAGCCGCAAAATCCGCCTGCCGCACCATCCGCGGCGGCGCTTGGGACCATTTGCCTAGGGTGCTCCGCGCTTCATGGCGCGACTGGGCGCCCGAGCAAGCGCGTTGGGACAATCTCGGATTCCGCGTCGCCCTCACCCTCTGAGAAATTATGAAACTCGCACTTTTCAAAACCCTCTGGGGCCACGACGGCAGCCTCGCCGAGGCCATCCAACTCTGCCAGGAAGCCGGCTTCCAGGGGATCGAAGCTCCAGCACCGTTAGAACCGATCGCACGCACCGCTTTTTTCGAAGCGCTGCAAGCCGCCGGCCTCGAATGGATCGCGGAAATCAGCACCTGCACGCCGGACGGAGTTTTCGTGCCGCTGCCGGGACGCACAGTGGAGCAGCACTTGGAGTCGCTTGAAGATGGCATCCTCCGCAGCATGGAGGGCGCACCCCGTTTCATCAACACCATGGCGGGCTATGATGCATGGAGCCTGACTGAAGCCGTGCGGTTTTTTGAAGGGGTTGTTAGCCTTCAGGACAAACACCACATCATCATCTCCGCCGAGACCCACCGCGGGCGCTCGACCTACAGCCCGTGGCTGACCCGCGACATTCTCAAAGCCGTGCCAGACCTGCGGATCACTTGTGACTTCAGTCATTGGTGCGTCGTTAGCGAGCGCCTGATCCTCGACGAGGAGAGTGAAATTCTCGAACTCGCCGCCAGCCACGCCCACCACATCCAACCCAGAGTCGGCTACAATCAGGGCCCGCAAGTGCCGGACCCTCGCGCGCCCGAGTATGCCGGGCCTCTCGCCGCCCATGAGCGCTGGTGGACCGTGGTATGGGACTCGATGGCAGCCCGTGGAGTTACCGACTTCACCATGACTCCTGAATTCGGTCCCGATGGTTACCTTCAATGTGCGCCATTTTCCCAGGTGCCGGTGGCCGACCTCTGGGACGTCAACCGCTGGATCGGCCAACGTCAACGCCAGCACTTCAACCGCCACTTTCAAATCGAATCCTAACATCCAATATCATGAGCACCGTTGCCACACCTCCCCGAAGCGTTGAAGGAACCGCTTCCGCTTCACAAAATCCACTCTTCGCGGCCATTCTCGCTACCGCCGCCAAGCCCCGCGAGCAGTCCATCACCCTGCCTGCGGCCGCCTACACCGATCCCGCGTTCCATGAGTTTGAAAACGCCGAAATCTTCGGCAAGGAATGGATCTCCCTTTGCCATATCTCACAGATCCCCACGGCCGGCGACTTTGTCAGGGTGGACCTCTGCGGCGAGCCGATGCTCGTCGTGCGTGGCAAGGACATGGCCGTGCGAGTCCTTTCACGGACCTGCCGCCACCGGGGCATGGACCTGATGCCCAGCGGCTTCGGCCACCCCGATGAGGGCAACAAGCGCGTCATCCTCTGCCCCTATCACCTGTGGAGTTACGACCTCGGCGGCAAGCTCGTTGGCGCGCCCGAGATGCAGCAAGCCGAGGGTTTCGACCGGAGCGAGGTTTGCCTGCATGAGTTCCGCAGCGAAATTTGGGAAGGCTTCGTCTTCGCCACCTTGTCCGCCGACATCGCGCCACTCGCCGAGAAATATACCCGTTTCCGCGATGCATTCGTGGGCAAGTGGAACATGGCGGACGGCGACCTCGTTTGGTCGGCGCACTGGGAGTGCGATTTCAACTGGAAGATCCTGTTGGAGAATTTTATGGAAGCCTATCACCACCTGGGGGCTCACATGAAGACCCTCGAGCCCTTCCTGCCCGCCCGCGGTTGCTGGACCG
>JAYWDF010000339.1:0-2001 GCA_043779985.1 Akkermansiaceae bacterium
CTTTATTTTGCCAAGCGTTTCGGACTTGAAATTCATGTTTTTGTGGAGACGAAGCCCGGCGTCCCCCCCTCCCCGTCCCATCTCGCGGAGGTGATTGCCGGAATCCGGGGCAACCACATCAAGGCCATTCTCACGGAGCCCTACCATAACCGGAAAAACGCAGAGAAAGTAGCGACCGCGACGGGAGCACACATCGTGGACGCCGCCCAGTATCCCGGAGCCCTGCCTAACACGGGAACATACGTCGAGCTCATCGACGTTCTGATTTCCCGCATCACCACAGCCCTAAAAAACTGATAAAATGTGGGAAGTCATGATGTGGCCGATCCTGGCCTGCCTGCTGTTGCCAGGACTGCTCGTTTACCTCGGATTGCACGTGGTCAGGCGTGGAATCATTTTCATCGATATCGCGATGGCGCAGATGGCATCGTTGGGTGTCTGTTTTGCCGTGATGAAGCACCTCGACCCCGGAGGCCCGCTGACCTTTTGGATATCACTTGGATTCACCCTTCTAGCAGCCGGGTTGTTCGCCATCACAGGAAAGCGAACGGGCGAAGTCCCGCAGGAGGCGATCATCGGAATCGCCTATGTCGTGGCTGCGGCGGCATCGGTAATCCTGCTGAGCTTTTCGGCCGAAGGTGACGAACAGATCAAGAATATGCTGGTGGGAAATATTCTGCTGGTTAACAAAACGGAAATCTTTCGCACACTGGGATTGTTTTTCGGCGTCGGGACATTCCATTGGCTGGCCCGCCGGAAGTTCATGCAACTCTCATTCGACCCCGCGGGCGCGGCTGCCGGTGGGATGTCGGTGAAGTGGTGGGACTTTCTCTTCTACGCCAGCTTCGGCCTGGTAGTCACCAGCTTTGTGCAAATCGTGGGTGTGCTTTTAGTATTTACCTATCTGATTGTTCCCTCTGTCTGCGCGATCCTGCTCGCGAAAGGCTTCGGCAAGAGACTAATCATTGGGGTCCTCCTCTCATTCGTAGGTGGTGTTAGCGGCCTGATCCTTTCGTATTACCTGGATCTGCCATCCGGAGCCGCGATCGTGTGTGTATTCGGACTTTTGCTTGTGATTTCAGGTGGGGTTGCAAGATTTGCCTTTAAGGCCAAACCGACTCCATAGGTGTATCTCATTTGAAAATCGAGAAAACGCCCGATTCCGGGGCTCTCCTCAAGTCCATCGCGGCGCCCATGGAACTCCTCAAGGGTGCCGCTTCGGTATGAGAAAGGCAACGCGAAGGCTCAATGCGCGACACGCACTCTCCAAGTGGCGGAGATTACCCGCATTTTGATTCGAGACTTCTATTTGGCGAGGATCAGAGCACTCTGATTTCATGAACCTTGCCCAAACCTTGACGCTTCTCGGCGGAATCTGCCTCACCTCGGTTGCGGCTCAGGTCGAGTTTCCAGGAAATCCCACGGTCGCTCCCAAGCATTTTACCACACGCCCGATCGGGGGCGGCATCGATCCGGGGGTTTCCGTAAATTCCGGGAAAATCGAAAATCCAAACGTCCGCTATGTGACGCATATCGTCTTCTTCGACTACCGCATGTGGAGCAGTTCCGAGGGCAAACCGTTGGAGGGGAAGCTGATTGCCTTCGAGGACCTCGTCGCCGAAGCTCCGAAAGGCGCTTCGGCACCTATGATGCCCTCTCCTCCGGCGAAGCCCACCGTCACACGCGGCGGCAAAATCAGACTGCTGGTCGATCAGAAACCTGTCGAAATTCCACTGAGCCGCCTGAGCCCGTCGGACCAAGAATTCATCGCGCAAATCCAAGCCGCGCTCGACAAAAAGATAAGCGGTTCGACTGATCATCCTTCGGGAAAAACCCATTAACCCCCAGGCATCTCAGTCGAACCGCCCTGTCTTGCGACAAGAGGAGATTAGCAGCGGACATGCCAAGTGTCGCGATGAAATTCAGGCACCCTTGAAACACTTTTGTCACTCACGGGAGCTTGCACGCCAGGAATTGAGCATTAACCACCGACTCAAGCCG
>JAYWDF010000340.1:0-2001 GCA_043779985.1 Akkermansiaceae bacterium
CTCCATACTTGGCGTGCGGGCGATCTGGTTTCGCCAGGAGTGGCCACCGCCGGCGCTGTTACTCGCCGCCACCGGCCTGGCCAGCGGCATCACCGGCACGGTGCTCTGGCTCAATCCGGCGTGGTTCGCCATCCCCGGCCTCTACCGCCTCGCCGGACTGCTGCTCTATCAAGGATTCCTGCTAGGTCCGGTGATGGGCGTCGGCATTTTCCTCTTCCCCCGGCTCTTGGGGGGAGATTTCGGCGAGCCCGCGACGCCGACCGACACGCGCAAGTCCTTCCGCCACATGGCACTCGCCGCGGTGGTACTGCTCGCCAGCTTCGGCGTGGAGGTCTGGGTCAATCCGCCCGCCGGGCAAGTCCTCCGGGCTGCGGCCTTTATTTTCACCCTTTCCCACGTCCGCTGGTCGCGCGGCAAAAACGCCCCTTCGCCCGGCACCTTGGCGAATGCGCTGCGCTTCTGGTGCCTGCCGCTCGCCCTCCTCGGGCTGGTCGCCCCGGTGTTCTTCAGTGCGCAGCACATCGCTCTGGATCACCTGCTCTTCGTCGGCGGCTTCGGGCTTCTCTGTCTGATCGCTGGCAGCCGGGTGATCTTCGGTCACAGCGGGTCGCTGGCACTCTTTGACCGCAGCTCATGGATCGCCCGCGGGATTGTGTTTGCCACGGTTCTTGCCGCCACCACCCGAGCTTCTGCCAATTTCATGCCGAAGGGGCCCATCTCGCATTATGAATACGCAGCGTGGTCCTGGGCAATCGGTGCGCTTCTCTGGGTGCTCTGGCACTCCCGGAGGTTTTTCAAAAAAGACCCCGACTGAGCGGAAAGCACGGGACATTTCAGGCGCAGGCCACACCGACAACGTCTCCGGTGTTGACCTTCGCTCACTCGTCATTGTTCATTTGCCCACGCAATGCCCCCAGCCCGCTCCGAGCCCAAGCCGCTGATCATGACGCCTCACGAGGCGTTGCAGCGGTATTTCGGATTTTCCGGATTTCTCGATGGCCAGGAAGAAGTGATTTCGGAAATCACGTCCGGCCGCGACGGCTTGGTGGTCATGCCGACCGGCGGGGGGAAATCGCTTTGCTTCCAGATCCCCGCGCTGTGCTTCAGTGGCGTCACCTTGGTGATTTCCCCGCTGATCGCGCTGATGAAGGATCAGGTCGACGCCTTGGTCGCCCGTGGCATCGCCGCGACAATGATCAATTCCACGCTCACCTGGCCGGAGCAAAAGGAACGCCTCGACGGCATGCGCGCCGGCAAATGGAAGCTCGTCTATGTGGCTCCCGAGCGCTTCCGAGCAGAGAGCTTCCTCAATGCCCTGAGCGGCATCGAGATCTCACTCTTCGCCGTGGATGAGGCCCACTGCTTGAGCCAGTGGGGCCATGATTTCCGCCCGGACTATCTGCGCCTTGGCAAATCCTTGGTGAAAATCGGCCGTCCACAGTGTGTGGCGCTCACCGCCACGGCGACGCCCGTCGTCCGCGAAGACATCACCACCGTTCTGGCGCTGCGAGACCCCTTCGAACAAGTCAGCGGCTTTTCCCGACCGAACCTTTCGCTCAACATTTCCTCCGTCGACAAGGCGGCGCAAAAGGACGAGCGGATGAAGGCAATCATCGCCGCGCACAAGACCGGCATCATCTATTGCGCCACCCGCAAGAAAGTGGACTCCGTCTCCGAAACACTCGCCAGTTGGGGCGTCAAATGCGTGGCCTATCATGGCGGCATGGGCGACCAGGAACGCGAGCGCGCGCAGGAAATTTTCATCCACCGCAAGGCCGACGTCGCCGTGGCCACCAACGCTTTCGGCATGGGCATCGACCGCTCGGACGTGCGCTTCGTCATCCACTACGAAGTTCCCGGCAGCGTCGAAGCCTACTATCAGGAAGCCGGGCGCGCCGGACGCGATGGCGAAAACGCCTTCTGCGAGCTCCTCTTCAACTACGCCGACACCCGCACCCAGGAATTCTTCATCGACGGCGCGAATCCCACCGCCGCCATCGT
>JAYWDF010000341.1:0-2001 GCA_043779985.1 Akkermansiaceae bacterium
GACCACCTTCCCGCCGAGCTTTCCGGTGGCGAGCAGCAACGCGTCGCCATCGCCCGCGCCATCGTCAACGAGCCGAAAGTCCTCTTCGCCGACGAGCCGACCGGGAATCTCGATTCCAACAACAGCAGGGAGATCATGGGCATTCTGCTTGATCTGGCCGCGGAACACGGGGTCACCCTCGTCGTCGTCACTCACGACCAGAATCTCGCGAAAGTCGGCGACCGCACGCTCATCATCAAGGACGGCTCGATCCACTCGCCGGCGATGGCCTAGTGGTTCACCCGCGCCCTCAACCGTGAGTTGCGCCACGCGATGGATTGGATGATTTCATCTTGTTTCAAGGGGCTCAATCCGGTAAGTGTTATGGCTTATGAAAAATTCCCCCTTAGGCTTGAAGAGCGTCCGGGCGATCGCGTTGGCGGTGACTGACGTGGCCCGCGCGAGCGGGTTCTATGGCAAAACCCTCGGACTCCCGCCCGCCATCGAGGATGGCGTCAACTGCGGTTTCCTGTTGGACCAGACCGTTTTGCTGCTCAAGCCCGTCGCTGACTGGTATGGGAAACCGTCCGATGCATTGAACGCTCGCATCACGCTGGAAGTGGAGGACGCCCGCGAAACCGAACAAGCGCTGCGCGCCGCAGGCGTCACGATTTGCGATCCGATCGCCGATTACGGCGGCCACCCGGTGGGAGCCTTCCTCGACAGTGAAGGGAACAAGCTGTGGTTCTGCTCGAACCGGTGAAAGCCGCATCCCGTTAGACCGCGGAAAAGCGCCTCGTCACGACTCCGCCTGCAAGGCTTCCAAGCGCTGCACCAGCGGCGGATGCGAGTAATCCAGCCAGACCCGCAGCGGGGCGGGGGAGGGATGCGAGAGGTGGTCGGCGGTCATTTTTTTCAAGGCCTCGCCAAGGGCGGCGCCATCGCCGGTGACCTGGGCGGCATAGGCGTCCGCCTCGAATTCGTGGCGGCGTGACCAGGCGTTGGCAAGGACTCCGAGCAATTTGCTAACGGGCTCTAGCAAGATGCTGAAAAGCACGAGGCCCACGTGGGGCGAGATTTGTTTCACCCCGAAAGCATCGAACAGCAGGCGGGCGAATTTACCGTTAGGATCCGTCGCCAGGCCAAGCAGGAAGAAGATCACCGCAGTCTGCGCGATGCCGACGGCGAGGCGCTGTTTGATGTGACCGCAGCGGAAATGGCCGATTTCATGGGCGAGCACGCCGAGGAGTTCCGCTTGGCTGCTTTTCTCGACCAGCGTGTCGAAGAGCGCGATTTTCTTCTGCTTGCCGAGCCCGGTGAAGAACGCGTTCGCCTTGGTCGAGCGCTTGGAGCCGTCCATGACGAAGACGTCGGTGAGCGGGAAGCCGCATTTCACGCCGAGAGCTTCGATTCCCTGTTTCAAGTCACCCTCCGGCATCGGGGTGAATTTGTTGAACAGCGGCATGATCAACGACGGCGCGAGGTAGGTGAGAATCAGCTGGAAGGCGGTCACCACGGCCCAGGCCCAGAGCCAGGCGTGCGGGACATTGCCGAAAATCCACAACACGGCTGCGCCCAGCGGCAGGCCGATCACGGCGGCAAGCACCAGTCCCTTGAGCCGGTCCATGACGAAGGTGAGGAGAGTCGCGCGGTTGAAGCCGAAGTTTTGCTCGATCACAAAGGTGTCATACACCGAGAACGGCAGGGAAAGCAGACTCTGGCCAAGAATCAGCAGCGAGAGGAAAATCAGGCCCGCCCGCACCGGTGACGGCGTGAACGCGCGCGCGGTTTCGTCCAGCCAGCCGAAGCCGCCGAGCGACCAGAACATCAGCAGCGCCACCAGCGAGGTGGTGGACTGGATGATGCCAAAGCGTGCGTGCGCCTGCAAATACCTGCGGGCTTGCTCGAGCTTGGTGCCGTCCATCAAGTCTTCCAGCGCCTTCGGAACGGCACTCGGGAAAGCCTTGAGATTGAGCACCGTGGCCACAAGTTCGAGGTTCCAAAGCACAAAAATCCCCACTA
>JAYWDF010000342.1:0-6038 GCA_043779985.1 Akkermansiaceae bacterium
CGTTCCCGCCGGCGTCTTGATTCCGAGGCGCAGGTTGCCGCCGCGGCCTGGCAGATAGAACGAGAACTCAGGCCGGTCGCCGGCGTCCACGCGGAAGGCTGTGTTCAGTCCGTAAAGCGGCCGGTTGAAAACTTCCTTGCCATTTTCCACGACGAACGACCCGCCTTCCGGATGGAAGTGCAGCGGCCGCGCCACGCTATCCGTGAAGTTGGGCGCGGCTTGCAAAACAGCCGGGCTGAACGCCGCGATGCAGATGGCGAGAGTGAGGGTTTTGTTCATCATGATCCACCGGGGATTATCAGGATTCACGAAAACGGCAACCACCCGAATGCGCCAATAATCGTCCCGCCGGATCTCAATGCGTGAAATGCGGTGTCCGTTGGTTTGTTTTCACGATTGCGGTGTGTGAGAAATAAAAAAGTTGACCGATGCATACCCATGCTCCATGAATTCGGCCGTCCGAGAAAAGAAACCCGAAGGGCAGGTTGCTCTCCGGGCTCTTTTATCCGGCACCATCCTGAGACGGCGCACGGCGTAGCAACTACACGCTTAGTCTTTGGATGGTCTGGATCAAGCAAAAACCTGTCGAGCGGAGCGGCGGGATTTCAACAAAACAGACAACAATGCCAGACAACGTACAAATTCACTGTATCAACAAGTCCGACCGCACCAGCGCCCACGAGCGCATCAAGCGTGTCGGGGGAATCAATCCTGCCGGCGCACGCTGGACCCGCACGCTGGACGAGGCTATTGCCGGAGTTGAATCCGGTCAGTGGCGCCTCTATGTGAGCGTGAACGGGAAGTCCGTTTGGGTAATCGTCGCGAAGACGGCTCAGGGCCACAAATACCTGAAAACGGAGAACGACGGAGAGCAGCCGAACAATCTGCTCAGCTTGCCGGAGTGCCCGGCATAACGGACCGACGCCCATGTCTACCGTTTCGCTAACATCAATCGCAACTGTCCGCATGGGCGCCACCCTGCGGGGCCGGGACGCTACCCGTCCCGACCCCAATGGGTCTTGCCGCCTAATCCAGATCAGCGATCTGGATAGCGACGGCACTTTTCGCAACGAAGACTTCACCCGGATTGAACCGAACGGGACGGTCAATTCGTCCCTCTATCTCCGTCCCGGCGACATCCTCTTTCCGAACCGGGGAACCCGCACCACGGCCGCCGTACTCACACACACTGCTGAAAATATCCTCGCCGGCGCCCAGTTCTTCGTTCTCACCCGACAATCAACTGAAGTCATTCCGGAATATCTCGCTTGGACGCTCCGCACCACGGAAGCCGCCCGCTATTTCGCCAGTCGCCGGAAGGGCACGCTCGTTCAGACGCTTCAGCGGTTCCACCTTGAAGAATTTCCCGTTCCGTTGCCTCCTCTAGCAGTGCAAGTAACAATCCTGAAAATCGACGACCTCGCCCGCGACGCTCGCCAGATGGAAGCTCGTCTAGCGGATCTCCGCGCTACCAGCCTTGAGCAATCTCTCCTCAATGCCGCCCACCAGGCCTGACCACTTTCCCACCATGCGAAAAATCAACCAATCCGAGATCAACGATGTCGCCTGGCGCGCCTGCGATACCTTCCGTGGCGTCGTCGATGCCGAGAACTACCGGAACTACATCCTCGTGATGCTCTTCTGGAAATACGTCTCCGATGTCTGGCGCGATCACCGCGATGCCTACGCCAAGGAATACAAGGGCAACCAAGAGCGCATCCAGCGCCGCCTTTCCCGCGAGCGCTTCCAGCTCCCCGATGGCTGCGATTTCCTCAGCCTCTACGCCCTGCGCAATGAGACCGACATCGGCGAGCGCATGAATGTCGCCCTCGCCGGCATTGAGGAGGCGAACAAGGCGAAACTCGAGGGCGTCTTCCGCGAGGTGGATTTCAATTCCGAGAACAAGCTCGGCCGCACCCGCGACCGGAATACCAAGCTCAAGCTCGTGCTCGAAGACTTCGCCGATCCCCGGCTCGACCTCCGGCCCTCCGTCGTCGGCGAGGAGGATGTCATCGGGAACGTCTATGAATACCTGTTGGAGCGCTTCGCCTCGGACGCCGGGAAAAAGGCCGGGGAGTTCTACACGCCGGGCCAGGTCTCCAAGCTGCTCGCCATCCTGCTGAATCCGAAAAAGGGCGATACCATCTGCGATCCCGCCTGCGGCTCCGGTTCGCTGCTCATCAAGGTGGGCCGTCAGGCGGACGAACGGGACTTCGCGATTTTCGGCCAGGAAATGAACGGCACCACCCACGCCCTCTGCCGGATGAACATGTTCCTCCACGGCATGGACAATTTCCGCATCGAGTGGGGCGACACCCTGCGGAATCCGCGCCTGTTCGAGGGCGACCACTTGCTCAAGTTCGACATCGTCGTCGCCAATCCGCCCTTCTCGCTCGACAAGTGGGGCCACGATTCCGCCGAGGCCGATCCCTTCCACCGCTACTACCGCGGCCTGCCGCCCAAGTCGAAGGGCGACTACGCCTTCATCACCCACATGATCGAGTCCGCCCGCGAGGGCAGCGGCCGCGTCGGCGTCGTCGTTCCCCACGGTGTGTTGTTCCGCGGTGCCGCCGAGGGCAAGATCCGCCAGAAATTCATTGAGGAAAACCTGCTGGAAGCCGTCATCGGCCTGCCCGCCAATCTCTTCTTTGGCACCGGCATCCCCGCCGCCATCCTCATCTTCAACAAGGGCAAAACCCACGGCGACGTGCTCTTCATCGACGCCTCCCGCGATTACAAGGATGCGAAAAACCAGAACGTCCTCACCGACGAGCACGTCGATAAGATCGTAGCCACCTACCGCGCCTTCGAAACCGTCGGGAAATACGCTTACCGCGCCACCCCGCAGGAACTCGCCGACAACGACTTCAACCTCAACATCCCGCGCTACGTCGATACCTTCGTGGAGGAAGCCGAGATCGACCTCAAAGCCGTGAAAAAGGAAATCGCCACCCTGGAAAAAGAACTCACCACCGTCCGGGCGAAGATGGACAGCTACCTCAAGGAACTCGGCGTCCGATCGTGCTAAAACATCCATAACGAGCATTTCAATGGTCTCACTCTACCTCAACTACCATCCGCTCAGAAAAGGAACTGAAGTAAATTATAGTTGAAACATCCCTTACAGATGTTTATGCAGTCTTTGTCTGACTCCATGACAGAGGAAAATCTCACCGCTGCTTTCCAGCTCCTTGACGCCCTTCTCACCCTTGAGAAGCAGCCTCCGGCCTGGCTGGTCGTCGGCGGTGGCAGCGCGCTTTTGATCCAGAAGCTCAGTGCCAGGCAGACCAAGGATGTGGACGTAATGGCTTTGCGGGAATGGGAGGGAAACGTGCTCAGCGCCTATCCCTTGCCGGAATCGATCCAACAAGCCGCCCTCAAGGTCGCCGGGGAACTCAAGCTGGACCCGAATTGGCTCAACGGCTCCGCCTCCCTCCATTTTTTTGATCTCTCCATCCTTCCTCCCGGCTTCTGGCAGGATCTGGACACCAGAGAATACGGGCAGAGCCTGAAAATCAGCTTCATTCGCCGGAATGGCCTGCTCCTCCTCAAGCTCTACGCCGCGCTGAACCGTGACCAGCGGCGCGATCTGGAAGACCTCGTTTCGCTCAATCCATCCGCCACGGAACTTGAGGAAAATCTCCACTGGATCCTGAAAAACATCTTCGAAAGCCCATCCCACCCCAAACTTCCCACCGTCCTCTCCGGTCTAGGCCATGCCGATCTCACTCACCGATTCCAGTAGCCAGCTCAACGAGCGGGTCGTCGCCTTCCTTTGGCACCAATGGTCTTCCATCGGCGTCGCCGGGTATGCGCGTACTGGCGACGATTGGATCATCGATCCCGAGGCCCTCCTGCTCGCCACCACCCGGTTCGGTCGTTACGACGCCCGTTTGATGGATGAATCCATTGACTGGCTCGTCAGCTATGGCCGCCGGATCAATCTCCAGCGCTTGCAAAATCTCCATCGCGAATGGCCCGGACTGGCGGACACCCGCGTTCTCGCAGCGACCTCCGACGTTCTCGGCCAGCAGGCCGTCTTGCGGAAATGGCGGATCGTCGCCGAACTGGCCCCTGTCACCATTGCGGATCCCGTGGAAACCGAATCCCTCTTCCTGTCCCTCGATGGCAAGCCAGCCGCCCGCTTCGGTCCCGACGAGCCAATCTTCGGCAAATACGGACTGCGGCGCGGGCCGCTGGAACACCGCGGCATGAGCCAGCCGCCCAACCCACGGATCGGCGGGAGCCTGCTTTTCACCCTGCGCTCGCTCTTCGGAGTGAACGCCCGGGCGGAAATCATGGCTTGGCTTCTCACCCACGATGCCGGCCATCCCGCCGCCATCGCCCGCTCCACCGGCTATTTCTCCAAATCCATCCAGCAAACCCTCAACGAAATGGAGGAGTCCGGCCAAATCGTCTCCGTCCGTCAAGGACGCGAAAAGCTCTTCCGCGTCCGCTCCCAGGACTGGCGCTTCCTCGTGCCCGCCTCAGCCAACGGGCCGGATCCCAAGCCCTTTCCGCGTTGGGTCGATTGGATGCCATTGTTCGCCGCCATTGCCCGCTTCGCCGATGCCCTTGCCATGCCCGGCCTCGACGAAAGATCCGAGAGCTTCCAAGGCATCCAACTCCGCGAGGCACTCGACCAAGCCATGCCCGCCCTCACCCGTGCCGGCCATGCCCACCAGATGCAAACCACCCGCGACATGGGCGGCGCGGAACTCATTCAGTCTCTCCTCGCCGATCTCGAAATCATCCTCCCCTAACATTCCGTCATGCTGAATCTCAACTATCGAATCAACCGGATGCGAAACCACAACGCCTTGGAAACCGAGTCCGTCGTCGTGCGGGCGAAGATGCAGGCTTACTTGGAGGAGTTAGGAGTATGAAAGGAGGTGAAAACGCCATCGGTTGGCCAGTCCGAAAATTGTCCACCGTTCTAACGAAAGTGGGAAGTGGGGTGACTCCGCGAGGAGGTAAAGATGGCTACCAGCCAGATGGGGTGCCGTTGATTCGCAGTCAGAACGTTCTTTGGGGTAAATTGTCACTCTCAGATGTTGCGTTCATCGACCAAGCCCAGCATGCGAGCATGAAGAACAGCAAAGTCCAACATCGTGACGTCCTCCTGAATATCACTGGCGCATCCATTGGACGAGCGTGTGTAGTCCCAAATCTCAGCTGTGAGGCAAACGTCAATCAGCATGTTTGTATTCTCCGCCCAAGCGAAGCATTGATTCCCGAGTTTCTGCTAGCTCATTTACTGTCATCAAACGGCCAGAGACAAATTGATCTTTTTCAAGCAGGTGGTAATCGCCAAGGTCTAAACTTTGAGCAGATCCGCTCCCTTTCATTCGCAATACCGACTATTCCCGAGCAACGCAAAGTCGCGGATGTACTTAATGCATGGGATGTTGCCCTCGAAAAGCTCGACGCCCTCATCACAGCCAAAGACCGCCGAAAAAAGGCACTGATGCAGCAACTCCTCACTGGTAAGAAGCGCTTTCCCGCATTTGGCAAAAAGGAATGGAAGAAAGTGCGGATGAACGAGCTGTTGGAACGAACCTTCCGCCCCATTGAGTGGAGCGCCGAGATGTCGTTGTCCCTCATCAGCATCCGCCGCCGTTGCGGTGGCTTGTTCCGGCGGCCTGAACTGCTAGGCTCGGAATACAAGACCCAGGATCTCCACGATTTGAAAGCCGGTGATTTTCTCGTTTCCAAGCGGCAGGTCGCCCACGGTGCGTGGGCCATGGTCACCCATGAGTTCGAAGGCGGCCACGTCTCCAAGGAATACGCCATCTTCACGAATACCGCCCCTGACAAACTGCACATGCCCTTCTTCGCCTGGCTCGCCCAGACCCCGCGGATGATCCGCCTCTCCCGCGTCGCCAGCACCGGCGTCCACATCGAGAAACTCATCTTCGATCCCGCCGTCTTCCTCCGCGAATCCATTCGCCTCCCCGCCACCCTCGAAGAACAAAAGCGCATCGCCGCCATCCTCGCCGCCGCCGACCAGGAACTCACCCTCCTCCGCAAACAACGCG
>JAYWDF010000343.1:0-1997 GCA_043779985.1 Akkermansiaceae bacterium
GGGATCGTTGAGTTTGATCTGGCCGATGGGGTATTGGCCGGTGAATTCCACTTGTGGGAAGCCGGTGTGGTCAAGGCGCTTTGGCTTGCCGTCGATGTGAAGCACCAGGCCGTGGCTGATGTTCCAAGGTGACTCCATTTTAGGTGGCTTCACGTAGTTGGCGCCGTTGCGTTCAGGAATGTCTGGAACGGTGCCGGGCACCGCACCTTCATGAGGCACGTTGAAGACGTCCCAGCCCCAAAGCCGGCCGTCGCCACCGAGATACACCGTGCCAGTGCCGATGCCTGCCACGGGCATACCGATGTGTTGGAGCGATGCCCAATCGGTATATGACGAGGGCTTGCCGCGGGCGGTGAGTGAGGCCAGCCAAGCGGCGTTGAGCTTTTTATCGAGTGGAACCGGATGGTCGGCGTCCAGCCCAAGACCCGCGTTGGCGTTGGGTTCGAATGGGCCAGCGAAAATGCGGGGTGCAAATAATGCGGCGGCACCGAGGCCGGTAAAGCGCAGGAAATCACGGCGATTCGGGGGGCAGCAACCGGAGGATGGTGAGCAGGAGGATAATTCAGTCATAAGATGATGGGGTGGGCGGGCTGGTTGATTACAGGAAATAAGTAAGTTACTATCGAAGCAGATCTTACAGCGGGTGAGCAGGAAAGCTGAGGAACCTTATTCGGTTTTGGAATCGATAAAGTGGCGGAGCGTGACCAGTCCGGGCGCGGAGCCGGGCATTAGGAATATCAACTCCCGTTGCGCCAGGTCGATGGACCAGGCGCTCTGGCGGATGAGGCGGGGTGGTTCTCCGTTCGTAGCCGTCATGATGCGGACGGCCAGGGAGTTCTTCGTTTCCCGGAAGGTCAGCGTTTCAGTGGCAAGATGTTTCAAAGAGAGTTTCTTGCCATCGATCTCCACCTGCGCGGCGATGCCCGACCCGTTGACGAAGCGGAATGATCCGAACGGAAAGTCGCTGTCGCCGATGACCATGGTTTGATATCCGGTGCCGTCGGCACGGGGGGAAAAAATGATCAGGGATTCCTTTTGGGTAAGGCTGGCGCTGGCTAGGGCTGCGGGCGGTTCGGCGAGTGATGCCTCGGTTTCGTCGCGGAAGAAGTCCGCCTTCGCCGGCCCCTTGTAACGGATGGGCTGGGAAAAGGTGCGGATGTTCAGCGGCACAGGGATCGGCTTGGTGCTCGGCCCGGTGCGCAGCCAGATAGTGTCAAGGCCGGGGAGGATGTCCACGGCGGCGACGCGGATGTTCCATGATTCGGTCGCTGTTTGCGCTGCGAGGAATGGGACTGACAGGAAGAGGAGCGAGAACAAATGGATGGTGACGGAGCATGTCAGCCACCTGAATAACTGGTATGGACGCGCGCGAACCCGTGGCGGCGGTTTGCAACCTCCATGCCACTGCTTGCCATTTTCTTGGGCGTGGCGGTTGCAAACCGCCGTCACGTTGGCAGGGCGTTCCCGGTTCCCCAGACACATCTTCATTTCTGTTTCCATCTCCATCATCATATTTCGTCAGGTGAGAGCCAGCGGAAGGAAACCATGATAAAACGGCGGCCGAACTTTTTGTTAATGTTAGACGTGAGGGTCGCGGTCGGGGTTTCCGGGGTATCGGCGCTGGCGAGGTAGGCGGGGACGCGTTGGACGACTGCCTCGCACCAGGCGCGCGCCTGAATTTTGCCCTGGGCGTCGCGGGCTTCGCCGTAGCTGCGGATACGGAAGGTGTCGTCGCGTGGGGTGATCATGTTGCCGATGCGTTTGAGCAGATCGGCCTGCGTGAGGTAGCCGGGGATTCCTGCAAAGCGCGAACCAGTGGCGGCTTTGGGAAACGGCAGGCCCCAGCTTGAGATGCTGGATTGGCCGATGAAATCATCGCCGCCCTTGAAGCGGCCGTTAATCGATTCCGCGCTGCCGGGCTCCGGTGAGCGGCCGAGGAATTCGTCCCAGTCGATGGCAGCCTGGAGTGCGCCGCACACGCCGGTTTCGTCGTTTGC
>JAYWDF010000344.1:0-1997 GCA_043779985.1 Akkermansiaceae bacterium
ATGCGCCCCTTACGCCCAGACAAGAGGAGCTGATCACCGAGATCACTGCGATCATTGGAAGGCTTCATCAAGGTGGTAGCCGAACCTTGGTGGTTTGGCTGCCCCCGGCGCGCGGGAATCAATCCCCTGCTCCGCCGTGGATTCTTGAATTGGCACGCCGGAGTCAGTCCCCTTGGTGGGACTTGGGACAGGAAGCCGCTCCCGGCACGGTTGAACTGACGGATGGTGTCCACATGGCAGCCGCCAGCGCCGGACGGACGGTGGTGTCGTTGCTCAACGCCATCGGCCAGAATGACGATCGCAATTAGATGTACGTCAAAATGGGACTTGAGCCGCCCCTCCAAAATTCCCAAACTCTCTTCGTGAGCAGCCTGCTTCTTTTCTGCTGTTTCCATGACGCCAGCGCACTCTTCTCTTCACATCCTTCATGACCGACTCCTCGCGCAAGCCCATCCTCGCCTACATCCTGTCGCTGCCGCGGAGCGGAAGCACGGTGCTGTCCGCGATGCTGGACAAGCGGAAGGGGATTGTATCGCCACCCGAGTCCTGCTTTCCCCAGGTCCTTGGCACCGTTTCACCCGAAGAGCGAAAAAACCGGCGCTGGATGGCCGCGCTTTACATCGGATCCACCTTTCCACCCACCCAGCTGAGTCTGGACGATGCCGCAAGCTGCATGGAAGGGAGCAATGAGGACATCCTGATCGCATTGGGGCGGGCGGTGGCCGCAAAGCTGGATCGCGATCCGAACGAAGTGCGGGCGGTGGTTTGGAAAACTCCCCGCAACGTGGGGATGCATGCGGGACCTTTTTCGACCCCCGGAAAGTTCATCGTGCTCAGGCGCAATCCGCACAATGTTTTCGAGTCTCAATTCCGGGTTGGGTTCGGCAAGAATAACCGCAATCCCTTTCGATTCTCCATCTTCCGTGAGAGTTACGAGCACGCATTCGCCCGGATCCCGACCGAGCGCAAATTGGAGATTCACTATGACGATCTACCCTTGGTCTTAACAAAGGTGGTCGAGTTTCTGGGGCTTCCCGATCAAGGCGACTGGGCAGGCAACCAATCCAGCTTGGATCTCGCGGTCGAGTCCTGTTCGTGGATGAGCGAGGTGACGAAAGAATTCCAAAACCAAGACCCTAAAAAGCGCGCGCGCCTCGACTCAAAACAAGTCCGCACCCTCAATTTCGCGATGAAACTGGCGAGACCCACCCGCTGGATCCTTGGGCCTGCCAGGGCTTATTTCGATCATCAGTCTTTGCTTTGGTGTCTGGACCGCGCGCGTCATATTCTCGAGGAGGCTGATGCCAAGACTCCTCCCCTTGCGGATGCATGAGCCTGCAGCGGAGTTCATTTTCTCCAAAGATTGCCCTTTTCCGAGGCACGATAGCGACTGGTTATCCCCTCTCTGCAACCATTATGAACACATCCATCGTTTGGTCCAAACTCGGATTGGGAACCGGGACTTTGGCCTCACTGGGCCGGGCTGCCTCGCTGTCACAGGTTGAGGCTCTCATGGATGCGATGCGGGAGTCCGGCGTGAGGGTCATCGACACCGCAGACTGTTATGGCTCGGGCGATTGCGAGCGACTTCTGGGCAAGGCGCTCCGCCAACGACGCAGGGATTTCACGGTGGTCACCAAAGCGGGTTATCGACTCTCGGATCTACCAGGCCCCCTCAGGCTTCTGAATCCCTTCATCAAAAAAGGGCTGCACCGATGGGGCAGGAGGCAGATATTCGAGGCCGCCTACCTGACCCACTGCCTGGACCATAGCCTTTCACGGCTTAAAATGGAACAAGTGGATGCTTTTCTGCTGCATGATCCACCTTTGGAGGCGGTGAGCAACGCGACAGTCATCCAAACCTGTGTCGATCTCGTCAAATCCGGGAAGACTCTTCTCACGGGCGTCTCCTCCGGCGATCCAGCGGTTCTCAAGGCGGCAATCGCTTCCGGAGCGTTCAAGGTCATCCAAACGCCGGCAAGCCTCAAGGTTGCAAG
>JAYWDF010000345.1:0-1996 GCA_043779985.1 Akkermansiaceae bacterium
TGGAGTTCACGCCGTGGTAGAGGCGCTTGATCCAGCGCCCGGTTTCCTGATCGTGGTAAACTTGATGTTCGGCTCCGCCCCGTTTTCCCTGAGCGGTCCAAAGTTGGAAAAAGCGGTCTTCGTCGAAAACATGCCCGTGATCTTCAGCCCATTTCCGGAGAACCTTGCGACCAGCCCGGTCAACGGGACCGAGGCGGCTCAGCTCCCGGAGCTGCTGCGGGAGCTGCGGGACTTCAGGTAGTCGTAACCCTTGAGCGCCTGCTCGGTAGTGAGCTTCGGCCTTTTTGAAACCGAAGCCACCGTGGCCTTCCTCGCCGGGGATTTCGGCTGAGGCACGGTGATATTGAAGAGCGGCTTCGATGGGGTGAAGTGCATAAAGGTGTTGGGAACGTAGCTGGAACGCTTGGCAGGTCAAGGCCGCGAGGACTGGGCCGGCGCCTGAGCCGTCTCCAAGTCCGCTCGCTGACCAGCGGGGAGTGGAATCGGGTTGAGGTGGCTCGGGCAATTGCATGGACTGAAGCTGGAAGTAATCAGAGGAAAATTTTTCAACCGCAGATGAACGGGATGAACGCGGATGGGAAGGAGGGATTAAGAATTGGGAACCGCGAATCTGGCGAATCGAGCGAATAAGAGTTTATTCACGCGGGTTGCTGGCCGTTGAATTCATCCAGATACTCCTTCATGACAAGGCTGTTGATGAAGCGGCTGCTGTCGGCGGTGAGCGGGAGCTGGTGCTGGGTTTTGAGCTGCTCGACGATGAGGCGGAGCATCATGGCCTCGGTGTAGGGCTGATTGTTGAGGAGCTGGGCGTTTTGGGAAATGCGCTCGTCCACCTGCTGCTTGAGGGCGGAGAGTGCCTCGGAGAGCTTGCGCTCGTTAGGCGTGGGCTCGCCCTTTTCCATGAGCCGCTTGTGGAGGCGGGCGTATTTCGCATCGTTCGCGTATTTCGCACGGAGCAGTTGGTTCTTCCGCTCCAGCTCGCGGGCGCGGGCATGAATTTCATTGAGCGCGGCGATGTTAGAGATCATTTCCTGCTGGGTGATCTCGCTGAGGTTCTTTTTGCGGAACAGCCGCTCCAGCTCTTCGCGCAGACTGATGAATTCCGGATCGCGCGGATCAAAGTTCCCGGCGAGTCCCTCGCGGGTGCGGCGGAGGGTGTCCTTGAGCTCGTCGGCGATGACCATTTCCGACTCGGAGATTTTCCGAAAAGCAAAGATCACGTCTTCGAGGGCGACGTTGAGGAGATTGGTGGTGTCGTGGGCGTTCTCGATGGCCTCGCGCTGGTTGAGGAGGTCGAGGTGATTGTGGGCCTCGGCGGAAAGCTGGGTGAGCTTGCGGAAGTCGAGCTTGGCAAGCAGGTCATGCTGGCCGGTTAGACGGATGATGTTGTAGAGGCTCTTCGCATCATCGAGCGCCTTGATGATGGCCCGCATGTCTTGGCGGTTTTCGATCGCGGTGATCTGTTGGGAAAAAATTTCCGCGTTGGTGGTGTCGAAGTGGAACAGCGCGTCCTTGATGGCTTCGATTTCCGCGGTGATTTCCTCGGCGGATTTGAAGAGGTCCGAGTAATGTTGGAGTTCATCGCCAAGCTCGGACTGGAGTTCGTCGAAGTATGCTTTGTTAGTCTTGTCGAACTCCGTCTGGATATCGGCGAAGTCCACGACGTAACCGTAGCGGAAACTCTTGTAGGTGCGGTTGACGCGGGTGAGCGCTTGAAGAAGGTTGTGGGCCTTGATCACGCGGCCGAGATAGAGCTTCTTGAGCCGCCGGGCGTCAAAGCCGGTGAGCAGCATGTTATAAACAAACAGGATGTCGATTTTCCCGTCCTTGAAATCTTCCACCCACTGTTTGCGCTCATCCTTGGTGCCGATGTCGTGGAGGATCAGGGCATGGATCCTAACGGATCGGTCCAAATAAGGAGGGGCGCGATACGGGAGGATATCCTCCGCCGCCATGAGATACCCCGATTCAAGGTGCGGGACGACGGCGGGAGCGG
>JAYWDF010000346.1:0-6031 GCA_043779985.1 Akkermansiaceae bacterium
GTTCAAATCCACGGCGTCGCACCCTCCGTGCGAAATACTAACGATACCCAGCACCATGTGGAAAGGCCGCTTCTCCCAAGATACCTCCTCGCTCGTCCAGCAATTCGGCGAATCCATTTCGTATGACTGGCGGCTCTATCCGCACGACATCGCGGGGTCGGTTGCCCATGCGCGCGCTCAGTTCAAAGCCGGGCTGCTAACAGCCGAGGAGTTTTCCCAAATCGAAACCGGTCTCATGGAAATCCTCGCGGACATCGAGGCCGGAAAATTCGAGTTCAAGACCTCCCTCGAGGACATCCACATGAACATCGAGGCGGAGCTCACCAAGCGCATCGGCGCGGCCGGTGCGAAGCTCCACACCGCCCGTTCGCGCAACGACCAGGTCGCCACCGACACCCGCCTCTACGCCCGCACCGAAATCGACGGCCTGCTCGCCGCCATCACCGGCCTCCAACAGGCCCTGCTCGACCGCGCGGAAAAATACGCCGCCACCCTCATCCCCGGCTACACCCACCTCCAGCGCGGCCAACCGGTCACCGCCGGCCACCATTTCCTCGCCTACGTCGAAATGCTCGAGCGTGACAAATCTCGCCTAACGGATTGCCGCAAGCGCCTCAACATTTCCCCGCTCGGCTCCGGCGCGCTCGCCGGCTCCACCATCAACCTCGACCGCCGCGCCATCGCCGCCGAGCTCGGCTTCGACGGCGTGACTAACAATTCGATGGACGCCATCGCCGACCGCGACTACATCGCCGAGCTGTTATTCGTCATTTCGCTCTGCGGCGTCCACCTCTCGCGCCTCAGCGAGGATCTCATTTTGTGGTGCACCGCCGAGTTCGGCTTCGCCTCTCTATCTGACGCGCACACCACCGGCTCCTCACTGATGCCACAGAAGAAAAACCCGGACGTCTGCGAACTCACCCGCGGCAAAACCGGCCGCCTCGTCGGAAATTTGATGAACCTGCTAGTCGCCATCAAAGGCCTGCCGCTCACCTACAACCGCGACCTCCAGGAAGACAAGCCGCCGCTGTTCGACTCCGTGGACACGCTGAACCTCATCCTCGCCGTCAACACGGAGATGATCTCCGCGATGGAACTTCGCGAGGATCACTGCAAGGCCGCCGCTTCCGATCCGATGCTGTTAGCCACCGACCTCGCCGACTATCTGGTAAAAAAAGGCGTCCCGTTCCGCCACGCCCACGAACTCGTCGGCAAAGCCGTCGCCCAGGCCATCGCCACCAAGACCCCGCTCGACCAACTCGACCTCCCCGCCATCGACCCCGCCTACGGCCCGGACGCCAAGGATGTGTTCTCGCTAGAAACCGCCCTCGCAGCCCGCACCAATCCAGGTGCGCCCTCCATCGCCAACGTCAAGGCGGAGCTCGTCAAATGGGCGGCGATTCTGGTCTGACGCCCTCATCATGCCACCCCAGACCGCAGGACCTCACCCCGCCCGCGAAGCGAAGCCCCTCTGGAAGAAGTCGGCATCGAGGTGGATTCAATACAAGTGCGCAAGCCAGTTTCAATAACTACGGTCCGTCACAATGATATGGCGGTCGCGAGGCATGCCGCGAAGATTTTTTGACGGCGCGGCGGTGAAGACGTCCCGGTTGCCCGCCCGACGGTCCGCCTCGGCCACGAGGAGAGTTGCGGCTTCTTCCGCAGTCACTTCACCGTCGGCAAGAATTTCCTGAATCAATAGGAATTCGGACCAAGGAATCAACACCGCCGAATTCAGACGGGTGGGGGGCTTTGAGGATCTGGAAAACTGAATCAAGCAGTGGGCAGACGAAGAATCATTGCTGATTGATGAGTTTGGATTTTTGATGTGCCCGAGCTGTCCCGGTCTTCCACCGGCCTTGCTTTTCCAGAGATTCTTGCCATCCTTGCTTCACGATGACGGCAGATGATCACCACTTTCGTCGCGAGGACCGCGCGGTCCGCTGGCAGCGGATTGCTTCCCACATCGCGCAGTGCCCGGAGGATCTCGCCATCGCGCTTGCGAATTGCGACCGCTGGCTTGCCTTGGGCCGAGTTCATCCCGCGCCACTGTTGGAATGGCAGCGCCTGATCCACGCCGCACAAAACTCGCCGGAAGCGTTGCATGACTTCGTCCTGTTTCTCGCCACGCCGAACCACGATGCCCAACCGCTCAAGTCGTGCTCGCCCTTTGTCGGGTTGGCGATTGGTGAACCGTCCATCCCCGCCGCATGACTCTTTCCGCGCTCCAGCACATCATCCGCGCGGCCCAGGCGCTGGCGGAAGATCGAGACATGCTCGTTCTTGGGTCCGCTTCATTACTCGCCTCGTTTCCCGAACTTGGGAATGCGGATTCCCCGCTCGCCGCCACCTACGACGCCGACCTTTGCCCGGATCCCTTCGACGAACTCACCGGCACCATGCTCGACGAGGCCTTGGGCGAAAACCGCGCCTACTACCTGCGTCACGGATACCATGCCGATATTCTCAGGGGTACTATTCTGGAAACCCTGCCGACAGGTTGGAGGGAACGGCTCGTTTCCGTTCCCGACTGCGCTGCGGCCCATGCCTTGGAGCCACATGACCTCGCGGCGGTGAAGCTCCTTGTTGGCCGTCCCAAGGACGTCTCCTTGCTCGCCCATCTTAATGCCACCGGTCTCATCGATGCGGCGGTGGTCCGCTCCCGCTTGGATCTCCTCGAAATCCCGGTCGAACGCGTTCCCCGGCTCCACTCGAATTTCCGGGACGTCTTCGGTGCGAATAAATGAGGCTATTGACGGTTTCTCCGCCACCCGCCAGCCTGCGACTGCGAATTGCGGGGAGGTCCGTGCTCCAAGCCGGTCGTGTGGAAATCATGCGGCCTCTCTGGGGTTACCCCGGGGGATCGACAAACCAAGGCATCACGAGGCGAGGGCGCCATCACGCTTCCGCGTGACAAGGCCCGCGCCGGACAGGACGCGTTGGGGCGCGGTGCCTCCCCGCATTCGCCCATTTTCCAATGTCCTCGCAAGCCCATCACATCCGCCGCCTGGCCACCGCCCTAACGGCGGGGTCGATGGAGGATCGCGAGGCGCTGGTGGCGCGGGCGAAGCCGTTGGTGGGTGATATGAGAAAGGCGCGCTGGCTGGTGCCGCTGGCCAGAAAGTTGAGCCTTGAATTCGGCGAGGCCCCGCGGCCGACGGGGCGGCGGATCGCCGAGCGGATTCGGGCGCACGACGGATTTGTCAAAGCGTGGGTGGAGGGACGGGGCAGGATTTCCATCGGCCAAATCGCCCAGCAGATGGCTCCGGCGGCGGGTGCTCCTAGGACGTGGGAAATTCCCAAAATCACGACCTTGGGGGATCTCGCCGAGACGCTGCGCTTGCACCCGGACGATCTCGGCTGGCTGATTTCCCGGGGTCCGGAGCACTATCGGCATCGTTGGCAGGTGAAGCCGAAGAGCGGGAGCTTCCGCTTGATCGAGAGCCCGAAAGTGCTGCTCAAGTTCGCACAGCGGCAGGTGCTGCGGAAAATCCTCCACGCCATCCCGCCGCATGAAGCGGCGCGAGGTTTCCGGGCGGGATGCTCGGTCCGCGATTTCGTGGAGCCTCATACGGGAAAGATGCTGTTAGTCCGTTTTGATTTGGAGGACTTCTTTCCGTCGATCACTGCCGCGAGGGTTCTGCAAATTTTCCTGACCGCCGGCTATCCCGAGTCCGTCGCCCGCGCCCTGACCCGGCTGACGACCCACGCCGCGCCGCAGTCGGTCTTGGAAGAAAAAACGCTCGCCTGGCCGGAATGCCGCCGGCTGGCGACACCGCATCTGCCGCAGGGCGCTCCGACATCGCCGGCCCTGGCCAATCTCAGCGCGTTCCGTCTCGACTGCCGCCTCGCGGGCTTGGCGAAAGCGGCGGGCGCGGACTACACACGCTATGCCGACGATCTCCTTTTCTCCGGCAGCGCGGACTTCGCGAGGCAGGCACGGCGCTTCGAAGTGACAGTGGGGGCGATCATCATCGAGGAAGGTTTCCGCCCGAACCACCACAAGACCCGCGTGCTGCGGGAGGGCCAGAAACAACATGCGGCCGGCCTCGTCCTGAATGAGAAGCCGAACATCGACCGCCGCGAGTTCGATCGCCTCAAGGCGATCCTGACGAACTGCGCGCGCCACGGTCCGGCTTCGCAGAATCGGCAAAACCACCCGGAATTCGCGGCCCATCTGGCGGGCAAGCTGGCTTGGGTGCGCTTCATTCATCCCGGAAAGGAAGCGAAGCTGCGGGCGATCTTCGAGCGGATCGAGTGGGGTTAGATTGCCGCTCGTAAAAGGACTGCCAGCAAGGGCTGATTTAGGATGCCAGGGTTTTGTAAAGTGAATTTTGACGGTTTGGCACTGAACGTGGTTGCGGCGTCTCGCCAATAGTGTTCGGCATGTTAGGGTCATCAGGGACGGTTCCTGCCGACCACAGTTCCGCCAACGAAAGCAGGCCGTTGCGGCGAGACGCCACAACCACGCCCATACCTGAAGTCAGTCACATTGAATCTGACAAGACACCAGGGGGTAGATCTGTGATCCGGGGACTTTCTTGATCTGTTTTCCCACGCCCTTGCTCCAACCTTCATCGCTAACCACCCGTAGATAGGTATCGGTATCGATACTGTTGGCCAAGGTTTGCAGGAGACTTGAAATGTCGGTGTCCGTGGTAAGCTTGAGTGTTGGAAATTTCAAATGGACGACGAGGACGTGATGCGGCCATTGCGGAAACCCGGTGATTCTTTTTCTGACGAACCATGCCTCGCGAACTTCGGAGTGAGCGGCGAGCACCGTGCGCTTCTTGGCGATTTTTTCCTCAGACAAGCCATGAGGCTCGAACGAATCGTCGGATGATAGATTGTTCCGCTCGAACATCGCGCGCTCCATCCGTGCGTCGTGTTGGTCGGCGCGGTGTTTGATTTCGCGGATCGCGGCAGCATCGCCTCGGCGGTCGTGGTAGCTCATCAGTTGCCCAAGGCATTCGTGGGTGCTGCCGGGATCCGCTTCGGCCACGCCTTCGAGCAGAGCGATGCCCGCCGGGTCGTCTTGCGAGAGCAGGTGATTACCGAGAATATAACGCGCAACCAGATGGTCCGGGTGGATTGAGATCCACCCTTCGATCTCGTTCCTCATGGCGGGCACGCCGTCGAGCACGCAGCGGAGGCGGAGCATTTCCCAGAGGTTCTCATCGGTGGCTGGAGCGGTGGCGAGTTCCTCCAGCTTGTCCCGGTTGGTGTTGGCCTCCTCGTGAGCCTGTGTCCAGTGATCGCGATGGGCGTTGATCCAAAGTCCGCTGCAGCGCTCGCGGGCTTCAAGGGCGAAATCGTGACCGAGGAGGCAATCTGCAGCGCTTGCCGTGATCGGATCGAGACTGCATGCCTCGGGCGGAATCCCCAGCGCCGCGATGCGATCGCGCAGTCCGGGGTGGGTGTCGGCAGTGCCGGTGGACATTGCCAGCCGCTGATTGAGCCAGCGCATGCAGTTGGACGGCTCCACCCGAATTTTCATCAGGGATGACACCTCCTGATAGATCGTAGCCGGGGGAGCGGCTTCGCGACTCGCGCGGATGCCGAGGACCGCCCAGAACTCTTCGTCGAGCCGCCGGCTCTCCACAGCGATTCGTTGAAGCGCGCGTGCCGCCGTGGCCGGCGACGTTGCGGAAGCCGAGAATGCATCCGCCTCATATTCATTTGCCCGGGAGAGCACGAAGGCACGCGCATTGAACCGCGGCCAGAACCATCCAAAGAAGGCATGGAGCGGTTTGACCAGTATCCCACCCTGGGTAGAGAGGGCCGTCGCGACATTTTCCCAGCTGTTGCGGATGCGATAGAGCCAGTTTCCGGTGCGGCCGTGCGAACGGGAAAGGTGGGCGAATTCATGGGCAAGGACCGCGTGAAATTCTTCCGGCGAAAGCGCGTCCAGCAACTGCATCCCAAGGGTTAGGTAGAGCCTGTCCCAGAAATCCGTCTTTTTGAAAACTGTCATTGCACATGTTCAAACGATTGCTTTTCAAGATGAGGATTGATGCATGGGCGGAGTTGC
>JAYWDF010000347.1:0-6020 GCA_043779985.1 Akkermansiaceae bacterium
ACGACAGCTGCCCCCAGGAGGGCGTAGCCGATGACGCTCAATCCTGCGCCCACGGGGGCTGTGTCAGTAACATAGGATACCGGCGGCGTGGGGGTGTCATCCTTGCATGAGCTGAGCGCAAAGAGGACACCGGCCATGGGCAGGAGTAGGAGTTTCTTCAAGTGCCGCGGGACTGGTCGGCGGGACTGCTGATTGTTTTTGTTGGGATGAAACATGGTGTGTTTGAGTTGGGGTTGGATGGTGGATGAAAACGAAGAGCCCGGCGGATCGCTCGGCTTCGTGCTGTGGCGTCTGTAATGTACAGAACCTCTAACAATATATTATGACACTGGAACCGGTGAAATTGCGTGCGGAGCAGATGAGAGCAGAACCAGGGTCGCCTCGTAATTGATGGGCGCGCCCCGCCGCTCCAAACCGTGACGATCTGAGCTTCGCGCGGCGGACCTCACCCATACTTCCAAGCCAACCCGTCCTCGCCGACGTCACCCACGCCAACGGCATCTCCTACATCCCCAAGGAGATCACCGCCCTCGCCGACAAGATCGCCAGATCCCAGAACTGCAAGGTCACCCTCTCCAAGGAAACCGGAGGCTACCACCTCTACCTCCCATGCCCGGCGTGTCTCCACACCCACGGCAAGGACGAGCTCCGCGACCCCAAGTACGCGATCAACCTCTCCAAATACTTCGGCATCGGCGACGAGTTCCGCCACCTGCACGAGGAGGTGGCCCAAGCGTTCAGCCCCATGGCCATGTCCCACAACGAGGCCGTCAACGACGAGAAGAACATGAAGACCGGAGTGTGCATGCGCACGTGGCAGTCCAACGACCCGCACCGCTTCCCCGTCGATGTCCTCATCGCGATGGACGCCATCACCAAACGCCACCCCGACATCCTCACCAGCTACCGGGTGATCAACGGCGCCGACGGCGAAGAGCGTGAGTCCCACTGGGAGCCGGACCACATCTCCGGACAGCTTTGCCCACCGCCCGCAGGCGACCTCACTCCGATCCTCGGACTCGACCCAGTTCACCCGGCACGCTGGTATCTGGAGAGCTACCGCAAGTTCGACCTCCAGCGGCTCACCGACATGTTCCGGTGTGGCTTCTGCACCAAGGAGTTCCCCGAGGGACGTCACCGGATCTGGTATCGCAAGTTCCCCGGTGGCTGGAAGGACACCCCGCAAGGTCGAGTCATCTTCCACTCCCTCCACAAGGGCGTCCCGCTCACCTGGCAGGGTCGCTACCCGGAGATGATCACCGCCGACGGCCTGAACAAGTATGGCCTCCACCCGTACACCGGGGAGTGGTCCCACCTCGCCACCAGAGCGACAGCGGTCCAAGCGTGGATGCCGGTGCCGCCGTTCGACGAAGTGGACGACGAGGGCCACATCAAGTTCGACCCGAGCAAGTACAAGACCGCCAAGCACAGCGGCCGGGAGCTCATGGGCTGGGACGCGGCGATCGCCCAAGCGAGCACTGAGGAGATCCGCTGGTGCGTCCTGACCGAAGGTCCCCTTGACGCCGCCAGGATCGGCCCGGGAGCGCTGTGCATCATGGGTAAGTCCCTGAGCCAGGAGAACGCCGCCAAGGTGGCCAGCAACTTCCATCTCGTGCTCACCGCGTTCGACAACGACCGCTACGGTCGGGAGGCCACCGAGAAGATCTCGGCCACCCTGTTCGGCAGCAAAGCCCGCGACCACATCGTGATCTCGGTGGGGGCGATGGTGATCCCGGAGGTCTCTGCACGGATGATTTTGGTGCTGATCTTTTACTGCCTCGCCACACTGGCTTTGACCGATTCCGGGGTGGCTGCGGCACCAAGGACGCGCTGTCCATCGACCAGCTTTGGCCGAAGGCCCCTGTGGACCGTGGTGGCGAAATTGGGATACCAATGATGGATCGACATGGCGCGCGCCAAGTCCTCGCTGTGGTGGGTGCGCTGCCCCCCCGGTCGAGAGCTACACGCACCTCGGGCGGCTCGCTGGCGGTAGGTGCAAACGGATAGAATTGACGAAAATTACCATATCCTCTCCCACGGGGTATTTTTTTGGTGACCGCATAACCCACTGAACCTTTTTGGAATATGAGGTTCGCTCTGTCAAAAAAGGTGTAAATTTTCGAGACCCTGCTCTCCTAAAAAAAAGCCGTTTTTTACACTACTTAACTCATTGGTAATCAGTGGAAATATGGATTTAGGGGTGTAGTAAATGAAAAGAGATCGTTTGCACCCCTGCATTCGGGCTGCGGAGGCCGTCCGCCTAAGTGGGAGAAGCGGACTCAAAAGCTCCGCAGCAGGACCATCCGCACACCCAGGGTGGCTCGTGTCGTGCCAAAAATCCTGTGCCCATTTTGTCCATGCCGTTTACCAGAGCGACACCTCCTATCTTCAGGCTGCGACGCACATGATGTGGTCCGGGTGTGGACAATTTCCGGGATCGGGCTGCGCCCGAACGTGTGGTGCCGGGGCTGCGCCCCAGCACCACACTGAGTTGGCAATGTCGTTACGATTTCACCTCGCGGCGACATTTTTTCCGGTCATCAGTCCCGCGACCGAGTGTCAGAGTTCTGGATAACGGGCCAACCAGAACGGGACCAGCGTGAGTCCGCTACGCCTGACGGTATTGGTGGAAGTGCTGAGGGAACTCGCGAACCCGGAGGTGTTCCGACCACTCCGACCAGTCGCCGCCGTGCGGATCTTTGAGGCGCATCGCTTTGCCGTCCTTGACCGGATTGCGCCCCAGTTGTTTCAGGAAGAACGCGGTGCCGTTCTTTTGACAATGTGCGTGCAGTTCCTCCGCCCATGCCAGGTCGAAGGTCCGGGTGCCACCTGACTCTCCGCCCAGGATCAACCAGTCGATGCCGGTCAGGTCGAGCGACGACGGCGAGATGCGCTCCCAGAGTGGTTCGATGGACAGTCCGCGGCATGTCGCCTTGGTCTGCCGGAGTTCATCCACCCGGTGGAGCGCGTCAGGCCCCGTGACGGTGGTCATGGCGCAGACGTTCGCGGGAAATCCGCCGATCTGCTCCGCGAAGTCGCGCATGATGTGCGGACGCTTGGTCAGCCACAACCAGAGGTGCCGCCGCCCCTTGTCGGTGGAGAAGTGTTCCACCTCCTGTTTGAGGAAGGGGAAGAGGCCCTTCGTGCTCATGGCGTCGCCCATGTCGCTGACGAAGATCATGCGGGGCAGGCCATCCTTCCAGGGACTACCCGGACGTGGAGTGCCGAGCAGGTCCGACCACCCGGCGGCGGTCGCCAGGCGTCCCTCGAACTTGGTGAGTTGTTCGAAGGTGGGCGCGTAGCCCTTCTTCGGTGTGCGCTCCGGCTTGATGATGCTCGCGCCCCTGTTGAGGTGGAGCTTGGCTGCGTAGCAGGTGACCGCCGACTTGATGGCTTCGACGGTCGCCCTGCCAGCAGCCTTGCCGTGCAGATCCGTGACCACTCGACCGAGACAATCACGGTAGTGGTAGATGTTGGTCGTGGTCAATGCGTCGCGGTGGCCCGCGCCGGGGGCGGCAATGTTTGCGTGACCTTCGACGATCATGGACTTCAGGAGTCGCCGGCTGTCGAGGGAGACGCCTAAGTTGGCGACGGCGGCGTTGATGGAACTGACCACCTCGGCAGGAGCCGGGAAGAGTTCGCAGCCACCGCAACCCATAACGGGATTGATGGTGCTGTCGCACCACTGGATGTTCGTTTTCTGTGACATGTTTATTTTTTGGTTCTTGGTGGGTGTTGTTTGTTATCAGGCGGGGGAGATGTGATGATGAGTTGATGTGTGGGCTGTCATCGGCTGGGCGAGTGCTTTCCTCGTCGGAGAGCTGAACTTATGTCTGTCCCGGTGGCGGTGGTGGGTTGGGGCAGGTGGTAGGCTGTGTCACGACAGGCACCGGCGGTGCTAGGGTTGGGGCAGGTGGCGGCGATGGCAGGCTCATGACAGGCGGCGCCAGCGGCACCGGGTCGAGGGGCGGCATGCCGATGACAAGCGCCTCGGCGGCATCGGCGACAACGACAGGAGGCGGCGGAGGATCGACCAGCATCATGTGCCCGGTGACCGCGGGGTTGGCGGCCACGGTGCGCTCGTAGCGCGCCCAAGGCTGCATCAGAGCTTCGGCGAGGTGCCCGTCATACTCTGTATAATCCGGGAGGCCGGGAAGGGGGGGCGCCCCGTCCTGGCTCAACGTGGCAATGTATTCCCGAGGCGTCATACCAAGCAGGTAAGTCAGGATCTTGTGTGTATCGTTGGCGGCTCCATGGGCATAGGAGCCGGTGCCGTTGATCTCATCATACTCCTGACATATCCGCTCAAGCATCGCCACCGGCAGCTTGTATTCGACGGCCTTCCAGAAGCTGTGCGAGGAGAGCGCCCCATACGCTGTGTTCGGGCCTTTCTCGCCCATGCAGTATTGTTCGTTGGTGAGGCTGCCAAAACTCTTGCTGGTGCGTGACGCCGAGGCGTCCGCCATGAACTTTTCGGCCGCTTGCTTGACGAATTCGTAAATGACCTGGCAGTCTCCGTCAGTGTTGACTTGCGCCACCTGGACCAATACCCGGGCGGCGCTGTGCGCCTTGCAGTCCGCGAACCATTCCAGGTATGCGGGGCTGTCGTGGCTGAACTCCCGATCTTCGTGCATCTGCGGCAGCATCATGTCCCGGCGCTTGCAGCCCATCTTGTGCTGCGCCGCGTCACGGATGAAGGCGAACCGCTTGCCCGACTTCTTCTCGACCAGAAGCAGGTGGCCGGATTCCCCCATGGCCTCGATCTCGGCGGCCAGCTTGGCGTGTGTGGTGTGCTTGGTTATGCCGGGGCCTAGATTCCGCCACAGGCGCTTCATGTCCACCTCTACCCGGCCGTAGTCGTCAGCATGTAGAAGAAGGTAGTGACGGGCCACCGTCCCTAGCATGCTCAAGCCCTCGGCGGGGTTGAATGGGGGGAGCAGGTGCAGGACGCGGTCCTTGGCGTTGTCAGGCTGCGGGAGTAAGACTCTCTCTCTCGGCCTGCCTTTAGGCATCGGAGCGGTGCAGTTGTAGTAACTGCCGCTTGTGCTCCTCGGCACCAGGTCGCCGCGATCCGTCAGCCGCTTTTCGATCACCCGGCCGTCGTCGTCCATTCCCTGGTTGTCGTCGTCACGCACAAAGGGGAGGCCGGCGTCCACGTCCTTCTTGCGCTGGCTGCGGAGGGTTTTCTGGTTCTCCTTTTCGTTGCGTATCTCGGCAAGCTTGCGCTTCTCCGCCTTCAGTCCCGGCTTGAAGACGTTGGCACCGGCCACTTCCCACACGGTAGCGGCGCCCACCTTCCAACTGCGCATGAGGCCATCCTTGATCAGGCTGCTGATGGTTTCACGAGCTTTGCCGACGGAGACACCGGGGATGCCGGGCAGGTCGTTGCCATACGTAGTGATTCGGCCAAGGTCACTAGAGGACCAAGGGCCGGACAGGTGTATCAGGGTGTGGCATTTGATCAGGGAGAGTTTGGACATGTCGAGTGCGTCGAGGATGACTAGCTTGCCGTTGGTGCCGTCGGTGCCGTGTTCGGGAAGGGGTGGGGACTGCGTCGCAAGGCTCATCCGCGGCTCTTTTCCAACTCGTCGAGGATGCTAAGCACGCGGCGGGTTCGGGATTCCTTGCGCGGTCTGGTGACATGTTCCGTGAGCGGCTCCACGACAGTCTCGGCGATCTCGTCCAGGTCCGCCGGGGTAAGCAGGCCGTGAAGGGCGACGTCGTGAGCGTGAGAGGGGGTGGTTTTACGGCGGCGGCTCATGGCTTCTCCTCCGCTTTCCGGCTTTGCGTTGCGAGGGCAGCGAGGACATCGCCGCGGTCGAACCGGATAATCCGCCCGACGGCGATTCGGGCGGGGATAACCCCGGCGCGGTGCCAGTTGCCAATCGTTTGCGGCGTGGTGTTGATTTCCCTGGCGAGTTGCGAGGGGGTGAGTAGCTCAACCGGGATCGCGGTCGAGGTGGTGGTTGTTGCGGAGTTTGAAGGAAGTTTCACTTAGGCAAGCGGGCACAGGGCGGCCG
>JAYWDF010000348.1:0-6017 GCA_043779985.1 Akkermansiaceae bacterium
GGTATTTGTTACTCATAGTCAGTTTGTTGTGAAACCAGACTAGATGAATCCTCGCCTCTGCATATCTAACTTTTATTCGCTAACAACCTGAAACCGCCACCCTCTATCACAAAGGTCCGCTTTATGAATACACCCACTCCGGCGTGGATTCGAACTTCACCGGCAGCTCCGTCTCCGGGGGCATTGTCTATCGCGGCACCCGCGTTTCCGGACTTTCCGGGGCCTATATTTTCGGTGATTACGTGACGGGAAATATCTGGTCACTGGTCCGTAATGGTGCCAATCCGCCGACGGTTAAGCGCATCGCAGGTGAAGTCGGGGTGGTCGCATTCGGTGCCGACCCATCAAATGGAGACGTCCTCATCGCCGATCTCGACGGCAACCGCATCCTCCGACTCACCTCCGACACCGTGGTCGACAATTTTCCCGCCACCCTCAGCGCCACGGGACTCTTCGCCGATCTTGCAAGCCTCTCACCCGCCCCCGGCTTGCTGCCCTATGAGCCAAACCTTTCATTTTGGAGCGACTATGCGATCAAAAGGCGTTGGTTCATTATTCCAAACCTGGCGGATAAAATGACCTCCTCACCCGACAATTCATGGACATTCCCCGCGGGGCAAATCTGGGTGAAACACTTCGATCTCGAAACCACTCGAGGCGACCCCACCACCAAGAAACGCATCGAAACCCGCCTGCTTGTAAAAAACGCCACCGGTTCTTACGGCGTTAGCTATCGCTGGAACGATGCCGGCACGGAAGCGACGCTCGCCCCGGATGGCGGTGTGGATGTCGATCTCAGTCTAATCGTAAACGGTGGTCCTTACACGCAGCGCTGGCGGATTCCCAGCCGCTCCGAGTGCCTCGCCTGCCACACACCCCAGGCCGGACACGCGCTTTCGTTCAACACCCGCCAGTTGAACCTAACTTATACCACCAATGGCTTCACCGGCAACCAACTCACGCTTCTTGAGAGTGCCGCCTACCTCACGAACTCGCTCGGATCGCCTAACCTCCTGCCCCACCATCTAGCACCTGATGACCCGGCTTTCCCAGTCGAGGCGCGGGTCCGTTCCTACCTCGCGGTCAACTGCGCCTATTGCCATAAAGCGGGCGGCACCGCCGCTCCCGCCGCTTGGGACGGACGCCCCGAGTTATCCCTCGCGCAGACCGGACTCATCGACGGTCCGGCCTTGAACAACGGCGGCAACGCCTTGAACCGGCTCGTCATCTCTGGCGATCTTGCCCATTCCGTCGTTTACAACCGGGTGGCGTATACGAATGGATTCACTCGCATGCCGCCGCTAGGCACTTCCGAGCTTGATCCGAAGGCACTTGCGCTCCTCTCGGAATGGATCAACCAATCGCTTCCCGCAAAGAAGACCTATCAACAATGGCGACTGGAAAAATTCGCATCAAACTCCACCCCGCAAGGTGAGTCTACCGCCGATCCCGACGGCGACGGACGGACCAATCAAAATGAATACCTCACCGCCACAGATCCGCTCAACGGCAATAGCTTCTTCTCTGCCTCCCCCGCCATCAGCGGCAACCAGTTTCGGTTGAATTTTTACGTGCCGGCCAATCAATCCGCCCAGGTAGAAACATCAGACAACCTACAAACCTGGACGCTCTGGGATGTGTCAGGCAATCACGGCATACCGCGAACGGGTGAGTCAGTGACCCTGCAAGGTTCCGCCTCCGACGCCCGGAGCTTCTTCCGAGTGAAACTGCAAGATCACTGAAATTTCCCAAAAACCCGATGCCAGGCCACACACTCCGCACCTTGAGCGCGCGGTGATCGATCCCGCGGGCACCGAAAACGAGGCGTGGCGAAGTGCCCACGAACGGGGAGACGCCGCGTGACTTGGTGAAACTCGAGAAGGTTGCTCATGGTTGTTTCGGTGGATCGGTAAGGGTTCAGTGCCATCCGTAACAGCATGATTGATACAGTGGTCGCGGCTTGGCAGGATCCGTTGTCGCAATCAGCCAGAAGCAGCGGACCCGCCCAATGGCGGAATGATGCAAATTTCTGTCGCTCCCGCACAAGACCACCCGACCGCGAAAGGGCAAACTCACGTGGTTGCGTTGCCAGCGAGTCCTCAAATCAAAAACACCATGTCCCGATTTCCAGTCTATCTATCCGCGCTCAGCCTTGTCAGCGGCGCCCTAGCCTTTTCACAGGATGCCACTCCGTTTCCCGTCAAAATCATCGTCGACGCAGGAAAATCCCTCGGCCCGTTGAAACCGATCTGGCGCTACTTCGGTGCAGACGAACCGAACTATGCCACGATGAAGGATGGCAAAAAACTCCTCGGCGAACTCGGGGAAATGGCCCCGAAAGAAGTCTATTTCCGTGCCCATAACCTGCTCACCACCGGTGACGGTAAGCCGGCTCTCAAGTGGGGCAGCACCAACGCCTACACCGAAGATTCTAACGGAAACCCGGTTTACGACTGGACGATCACCGACCAGATTTTCGACACCTACCTCGCCCGCGGCGTTCGGCCTTATGTGCAGCTCGGCTTCATGCCCCAGGCCCTTTCTACCAAACCGGAGCCCTACCGGCATCATTGGACGCCCAAGGCGAAATATGACACCATCTACCTCGGCTGGACCTATCCGCCCAAGGACTACACCAAGTGGGGCGAACTCTGCTACCAGTGGACCAAACACTGCGTGGAAAAATACGGCAAAGCCGAGGTGGAAACTTGGTGGTGGCAACTCTGGAATGAGCCTAACATCGGCTACTGGCACGGCACCCAGGACGAGTTCTACAAACTCTACGACTACTCCGTGGACGGCGTGCGGCGCGCCCTCCCGACCGCCCGCATCGGCGGCCCGGAGACCGCTGGCGGCACCGGCGGCGGCTCGCTCAATAAATTCCTCGACCACTGCCTCACCGGAACCAATACGGTCACCGGCCTCAAGGGGACACCGCTTGATTTGATTTCCTTCCACGCCAAGGGCCAGCCGAAGTTCGTCGACGGACACGTCCGCATGGGGATTTCCAGCCAGTTAAACGACATCGACGGCGCCTTTGCCGCAATTGCGAAACATCCGGAACTACAAAAAACGCCCATCGTTATCGGCGAGTCCGATCCGGAAGGTTGCGCCGCCTGCCAGGGACCGCAAAACGGCTATCGAAATGGCACGATGTATTCCAGCTACACCGCCGCGAGCTTCGCCCGTAAACACGATCTCGCCGCCAAGCACGGCGTGAACCTTGAAGGCGCGCTGACGTGGGCCTTCGAATTCGAGGACCAGCCGTATTTCGCCGGTTTCCGGGTGCTCGCCAGCAACGGCATCGACCACCCGGTGCTCAACACCTTCCGGATGTTCAGCAAAATGTCCGGCCAGCGCCTTGAAGTCCAAAGCGACGGCGCAATCTCCCTCGACGACATTGTCAAAAGCGGCGTGCGCAAGCGGCCCGATGTCTCCGCCCTCGCCAGCCTCGACGGCAAGAAGCTCGCGGTGATGGTTTGGCACTACCACGACGACGACGTCGCCGGCCCGGACGCCGCGATTTCGCTGCAAATCCCCGGCCTCCCCATCGCCAGCGGCACCGCAAAGGTCACCCACTACCGGATCGACGAGACCCACAGCAATGCCTTCACCCTCTGGAAAGCCCTTGGCGAGCCGCAAAAGCCCACCTCCGAGCAATACACGGACCTCGAAGCCGCCGGTAAACTCGCCACGCTCGGCCCGGCCACCACCACTGCCGTCGCAGATCACGCCGCCACGCTGAACTTCCCGCTCCCCCGCCAAGGCGTCTCGCTTTTGCTCATCGAGTGGGAGTGAGGGAAGCATCCGGAGCCACCTATTCCGCTTGCCCGGGGACGGAGGGTTGGTTACGGGGTTGGAGCTGTCCGGCATCTCGCCGGGTTCATTCCAACTCCGCGAAAGACTTTACTTATGCCTATCACCCGCGCCCTCCTGTCCGTTTCCGATAAAACCGGCCTGGCCGAATTCGCCAAGGAACTCCACGTCATGGGAGTGGAATTGCTCTCCACCGGCGGGACCTCCATCGCCCTCCGCGAAGCCGGACTGCCCGTGATCGACGTGTCGGAATTCACCGGCGCACCGGAACTTTTCGACGGCCGTTTGAAGACGCTCCACCCGAAAGTCCACGGCGGATTGCTCCAGCGCCGGGACGATGCGGAGCACATCGCCCAAGCCAAGGCGAACAACATTCCGCCGATCGATCTGGTGGTCGTGAATCTATATCCGTTCGAGGAAACCGTCGCGAAGCCGGACGTGACGCTGGAGGAAGCCATCGAAAAAATCGACATCGGCGGCCCGTCGATGCTCCGCAGCGCGGCGAAGAACCACGCGAGCGTCACCGTGATCGTCGATCCCGCCGACTATGCCCGCGTGATCGAAGAGATGAAGGAAAACAAGGCGAACACCACCAAGGGCTTCCGCGAGCAGCTTGCCGTGAAAGTTTTCCTCAGAACCTCGCAATATGACGCGGCCATTACCAACTACCTCGGCCAATGCCGGACCGGCACGGGGTGCAATTTCACCCTCAGCCTGCCGCTCGAGCAAGAGCTCCGCTACGGTGACAACCCGCATCAGAAATGCTCGCTCTACGGGAATTTCCGCGAATTCTTCACTCAGGTGCAGGGCAAAGAGCTCAGCTACACCAACATCCTCGACATCGAAGCAGCCTCCGATCTCATCCTCGACTTCGTCCGTCCGACCGTCGCCATCCTCAAGCACACCAACCCCTGCGGCGTCGGCCAAGATGACGAAGATCTTCGCATCGCTTGGCAAAAAGCCTTCGAGACTGACCGCCAAGCCCCCTTCGGCGGCGTGATTGTTTGCAACCGCCCGCTCACGCTTGAACTGGCCCGCGTGATCTCGGAAATTTTCACCGATGTCATCATCGCCCCGGAATTCGACAGCGACGCCCGCGCGCTGCTACAGAAGAAGAAAAACCTACGCCTGATGAAAATGAACGACTCCTATCTGGCAGAGAAAAAGTCACCGGTCATTCGCTCTTGCCCGGGTGGAATCATGGTGATGGACCGCGATCACACCGCGCTCGGCCTTGAAAATCTTGAGTCCAAAGTCGTGACCAAGCGGCCACCGACCGAAGAGGAGATGCGCGCCATGCGCTTCGGCTGGCGGATCGTGAAGCACGTGAAGTCAAACGCCATCGTCTACTCCAGCTCGGACCGCACCCTCGGGATCGGTGCCGGCCAAATGAGCCGCGTGGACTCCTCGCGGATCGCGATCTGGAAAGCCAAGGAAGCCGGACTCGATCTCAAGGGCAGCATCGTCGCGTCTGACGCGATGTTCCCCTTCGCCGATGGTCTGCAATCGGCCATCGACGCCGGAGCCACCGCCTGTATCCAGCCGGGTGGCTCGGTGCGGGACGAGGAAGTGATCGCCGCCGCGGACGCCGCAGGCATGGCAATGATCTTCACCGGACATCGCCACTTCAGGCATTGATTCCTACTGGGAGGAGGAATGACGCGAGGTAGCCACACCCGCGTCGGCCTTCCCGATTGGCTATTTCCTCAGATCGTCGGGGATTAAATCCTCGTGCATGGCCGCAAGTTCCGGCAGGGTGGACTCGTCTTCGCCTTCCAGGTAATCGATGTCGTCGAGCGACGCGAGCGGATCATCGCTCAGCCGGGCACTTGCCTCGTAGGCATCCGCCACGGCATCGCGGGTTTCGTTTTCCGCCACGTCCAGGCCCTGCTGGACCAGTTCGATATTCATGTCATCATCCACGTAGGGAGGAGCCATGGACGTGCGTGGACCGGCGGATTCAGTGAAAATTGGATCGATGGGAGTCATGATTTTGTGATGGGGTTCCTGAATCATTATCGCAGATTCCACGCCACATGACCCAAGGGCGGCCCCGATCCTTGAAGCCACAAGGATTCCAATCCCCCGCTCCGCGTGGCAATCGTGCGGACTGCATTTCCGCCGATGACCCAGCCATGCGGAATGCGCTTTGCCGGCGGTAGGATCAGAAGATTGAATTCCTTGCTCGCCGTGCAACCCGC
>JAYWDF010000349.1:0-1985 GCA_043779985.1 Akkermansiaceae bacterium
GGCATTCTGCCAGCAGCCTCTTGGCGGACAGCTTTCAGGTGGTCAAGGCTCCGCCTCGAGTTCCACTCCATACTGCTTCGCGAAGGCTGCGGCGGCGGCATCGGCGAGACCGTGAGACTCCGCACCCGCGTGTCCAACGACAATGGCACGACCACCGGCAGCGTCCGCACTCTCGTCATCGTCGCGGTGAACTGAGCGAATCCAACCGAGCCGGTGGCCGAGCCAAGCGACGCCACCGGTTCTCGTGATTCCATCTCGACCTCACGCCACTTTCCGACCTTTTAGGAAATACCAAACTGCCGCCGCACAAAGGGCACAAGCGGCGAGGATCCCGGCGATGGAGGATGGCTTGCTGATTTGAGCGATTGCGGACTCAGCTCTGGAATTAGGAGTGGTCTTCTTGTGGACTACGGAACGCTTTGCATTCCGCTTTTGCTCCCGCTCGATGCGAACAAGTTTACTTTTAGGGGCAGGACCGTTGAGGTCGTATTCAGTCGGATCTCCCTCGAAGCGGAAGGTGCGGGTCCCGGCTTTGATTTGCTCATACCAGAGCTGCCAAGCAGAGAGATCCCTCGCCGCGTGCGAGTCATGTGTCGTCTTAGCGGGTTTGGACGTGAGAGGGAGTTTCGATAGCGCCCTCAGTGCGCGAACCGACAATGGTCCGTAACGGTCTTGGGGCGGCCGATTCTCAGAGTTGGGGAGCACCCATTCGTTGAAAAGGAGATCGCCCAACACCATGACGGTTTCCGGACTGGGAAGCTGACTTAAAATTGCCATGCCATCCGCCACTTCATTGGTGTAGTTATTGAACTTCGGGCCGGCTCGCGTGCTGGTGAAATCCTCTTTATGCTCGCTCTGTGCCTTGAGAAGCCGGTCTCGATAATATTCCGCGTGGCCGGGGATGGCGAGGAGGATGCTTACCGCACGATTCCCTATTGTTATCTGATCTTCTGTGGGCTTCCATCCTCCCGTAGTAGATTTCGATTTCGCCGCCGATCCTAGAATTTCAATCCGTTCGACTTCCGAATATTTCTCTATGGAGTTCATGGTGTTAGTCCATTTTTCAACCCAAGTTTTCCCGGCACGTTCCCAGTCTGCGTGCCAATCCTGACCCTGAATTGGAGGTGTGAATATCAGGCAAGAAAGCAATAGAATTCTTTTCATGGTCCCATCCTTCCAGCTGTTTCTTCACCTTTCAGCCACTTCTTCATCGCTCGCCGGTGAGATCGTGGACAAGAACTATGTGATGAAGGTCTATTTCAAAAAGGAATTGATTCCCACAGGCATGACAGACCAAGAGTTCTTCAATGAGTTCTCCATCTTCATCAGCAGCTCGGTCAGCGGGCAGCCCGACAGCCCGGTGTTCCAGCCTCGCTCCGGCTATACCTTGGTGCGGAATGTGAATGGCACTGAGCATTCAGTGGAGTTTACCTTTCCGAATCTCTACAACGGAATCCCCAGTCTTCTCCACACCGTGCGTGCCGAACATCAACGCAGCTCCCTTTCGTTAGGAGATAGTGAAGTGGTCAAAATGCGAGTGGATAATGATGTGGATGCCGACCATGACGGCCTGCCAAACTGGTGGGAACTATTCTATGGGATCGAAGCCAACAACGCTACCGGTCGCCATGGTGCCACTGGCGACTTCGATCTGGATGGTATCTCCAATCTCGTTGAATACTTATTCGGAATGAATCCGGCGTCAGAAGATCTGAATGCAGTTCCACGCGTCGCCGTGGTTCCACATGTTTCGATCTCGAATGCTTGGAGCTTGAGCTTCCCGACCATCCCCAACCGGATCTTACCCCCGGCGGGTCGGGGGATCTGAAGCGGTTCTACCGCGCGCGGGTCGTGCCGTGATAAAGTAGTCGAGGACTTCAGTCCGCTCTGAAAACTCCAAGAACGGACTGAAGTCCTCGACTACTATTTTGAAGATCACCCGCCGGTGGTGCCGCCCAGAAATTCCCACAACGCCTTCTGCACAT
>JAYWDF010000350.1:0-1985 GCA_043779985.1 Akkermansiaceae bacterium
GACGACACTGCCGTGGCGTTGGCCGAGATGGCGGAGGATCGGCTCGGGATCGGCGGCAAACAGCAGGTCGGATATAAAAACGCGGATCGCATTCGCACGCAACGGCAAGCGGGTGAGATCGGGGGCTTTTGCGGAATCCGTGGCGGGCAGCGCGCGGGCGGTCGCCAGCCATTGGTGGGAGCGCAGGGTGGCAGGATCGAGCGTGAGTGAGGCATCGCCGCGGACGGCATGGAGCGCGAGCGAGGCTCCGGCGGCCTGGGAGCTTTCGGCAATCAGATAGAAAAGCTCGGCGGTGCGGGTGGCCTTTGTTTCATCAAAGAACATCGATTCCGAGGCATCCAGGATCAGGTCCACCACTGGTCTAACCTCCTCACGGAAAAGCTTCATCGTGTAGCTGCCGGTGCGGGCATAGGCCTGCCAGTTGATATGCCGTGGATCATCGCCGGGCGAGTAGGCGCGGTGGTCCTGGAAATCCATCGACGAGCCGGTGCCGCCGCCGGTAAATTCACCGGCCTGGCCCCGCCAGACACGAGAGCGCAGGGGCAGGCGGACCCGTCCGGCGGCGCTCAATGCATTCGCATGACATTGCTGAAGTTCGGTGAGGTTCATGATGCGGAGGTTTGATCGGAAGCGGATGAATGAATGAAAGCCGGGATAAATCCCGCGGTCCGTGGGGGTCATGTGGGGACGACGGGATTGGCCAGTTCGAGTTCAGCTTCCTCGATGACCGGACGGTAGCCGCGGAAGGCGAAGCCGGCGGTGACCAGCAACATCAGGAGGATGATGGCATCGACGATCATCACCGCGGCAAGCACCTCGCTTTTGACGAAGCTGCTGCTCACGGCCATGAGCAGCGCCACGGGAGGATTCCAGATAAAGAACCAGAGTAATTTCTCGTGGTTGTTGATGCTGGTGAGAATCATCGGGATCACCGCCAGCAGGATTGAAGCCAGCAGGAACACCATGAAATTGGTGAACCGCCTGCTCTCCTGCTTGGTGAAATTCGCTGCGAGCAAGGCGGCAAGCAAAATGCCACCAAGGCAGCCGAGAGCGCCGATGGCTGTTTCCGACTTGAGGGTCGCAGCGGAGTTAGCAATGCCGGCGATCCAAAGGCAACCGGCACTGATAGAGAGAAGCAGCGTGGCGTAAAACACACCCGCCGGCCAGCCGGGTAGTAGGACGACGCCTGCCACCTTGCCCGCCAGCCCCCGTCGCAGGAAGGGTTTGCAAACGGGAGGCAGCAAGACTGATGGCTCGGTCAACGCCGTGACAATGGCAGGCACCAGGATGATTGCGAAAATCAGGTTGAGCAACTCGGGATTCACTGCGTTGTATGACCCGATGACTGTCGTGGCAACAATCAGGCCCAAGGCGATCAGCCGCCGCAGGGTGGAATGGTTTTCCGCGGCCGGGGCGATGACCGAGGTGCCGTGGGAAAGCGCACACCAGCCGATGTAAGTGATGAAGACCCCATAGGTGGCGATTGCCAGCCGTGACTCGGAGTCCGCCATCGTGCAGAAGCTCATGAAACTTTTAAAACCGCCGCGGAATAGGAAGTTCGGGACCGTGCTCACGAGGAACATGAAGCCGAGGATCGGCAGCATCCGCACCAGCTTGGTTGAGTTTCCCGAGAGACCCACCATGATCGCGGTGAGCGCCATGGACGTTAGAAAAATCAAGCCGAGGAAGACCAGTTCGCCTGCTAGGATCATTCCGCCAAAGAAGTAACGCAGGATCAGATAGGGGATGATGGTCACGAGGATCAGCGCGGTCTGGCTGACGATGGCGATCCATTTTCCGAACACGATGCGCCACGCGCTCAGCCGGGTGAGCACCATCATTTCAAGGGTGTTACCGCTGATTTCCGATGAAAGTGCGCTTACTCCGCGCATCGGCTGGATGAACAGCGCGGCTCCGGCGAACATGCTGAAGATCACACCGGACGCGAATGAACCGGCATCGTCGGAGCTGGCCGCGCTGCTTGC
>JAYWDF010000351.1:0-1983 GCA_043779985.1 Akkermansiaceae bacterium
AGAGTCAGGCTGGAGGTCGGCTCATCCATGATCAGGATGCGCGCATTCAGCGAGAGCGCCTTGGCGATTTCCACCATCTGCTGTTGGGCGATGGGCAGCTCGCCGAGGCGCTTGTGAGTGGGCAGATCCAGTCCGAGACGCTTGAGCAGCGGCACGGTATCCGCATGAATCTTCTTGCGGTTGATCAACTTGAACGGCGTGATCAGCGGCTCCCGGCCGAGAAAGACATTGGCGGCGATGTCGAGATTCTCGAGCACATTGAGCTCCTGGTGGATGAAGCCGATGCCCAGCTTCATCGCATCGGTGACGTTGTTGATTTTGACCGCCTGGCCATTGACCAGCAACTCACCATCCTCCGGCTGATAGACCCCGCCGAGGATCTTCATCAGGGTGGATTTCCCAGCGCCGTTCTCACCGCAGAGGGCGAGGACCTCGCCCTCGCCGATCGACAGGCTGACCTGATCCAAGGCCACCACCCCGGGGAATCGTTTACAGATTCCCCGCATTTCCAGAAGTGGTGCCTTGCTCATGTGCCTATGATTCGAGTTAGGGAGGATTACTTGCCGAGGATTTTCTTCAAGTCCGCTTTGAATTCGGCGATGTCCGCCTTCTTTAAGCTGCGGGTCGGCACGATTTGTTTGCCGCCTGCGAGGGCTTCCTTGTCGCCGGCAAGGTGCTTCGCCATTTTCGTGATGGCTTGTTTGCCGAACTGGAATGGCTGTTGGACGACGGTGCCGTAGATGTCACCGGAAGCCACACCTTCGAGGGTTTCGTCGTTTTCGTCGAAGCAGACGATCTTGACCTTGCCTTGTTTGCCGGCGCTGCGGACGGCATTGAGGATGGCCGGGCCATTGTAGTTGTAGAGGCCGACGAGCGCTGCGATGTCAGGATATTTGACGAGAGTGTCCTCCGCGTTTTTCTGCGCGCGGACGGTATCGGTATCGTCGGTGCGGACGTCGATGACCTCGACCTTCGAGCCTTCAAGTTCCTTCTTGATGCCGCCGAAGCGTTGCTTGGCGTTTTCCGCATCAGTCGCGCCGACGAAGACCATGATCTTGCCGCCGTCCGGGAGGGCTTCCTTGATCAGCTTGCCGGCTTCCACGCCTGCGGCGAAATTGTCGGTGCCGATGTAGGCGACGCGCTTGCTGTCCGGCGCATCGCTGTCATGGCAGATAAGCAGCGTTTGCTCCGCGACCTTGTTCAGGAAAGCGGTTTGGTTCGCAGGGTCGATCGGGCTAACAGCGATGCCGTCCACGCCTTTGGCGAGCAGATCGTCGAGGATCTGTTGTTGTTCCGCAGCACCGCCGGTGGACGGGATGCGGAAATCGACCTCGACATTGCCGAGCTCCTTCTCCGCGGCTTCGCAACCGGAGCGGGCGATGGTCCAGAAGGTGGCGGCGTTGTTACTGACGAACGCGAGCTTGAGCTTCTTGCCGGAGGAGGCGGTGGAGCTCTTGTTGCAGCCGGTGAGGGCTACTGCGAAAACCGCAGCGGTGGATAGAATTCGGAATGCGGATGATTTCATGGTTTTCGGAATGGTTAGGAGATTATTTTGTCTGGCCGTAATAAGCAGCGGGGCCATGTTTGCGGAAGAAATGTTTTTCCAGCAGATGCGCCGGAGCGGGTGCGGCGTGCGGATTGAGAGACAGCGTTTTGAGCGCCATGTCGGCGACGATTTCGAGAGCCAGCGCGGTTTCCACCGCTTTGGCAGCACTTGGTCCCCAGGCGAAGGGGCCATGATTGCGGACGAGGACCGCGGGAACATCCAAGGGGTTTACACCGGCGAATCGCTCGACGATCACCTTTCCGGTTTCCCATTCATATTCACCGGCGACTTCGACAGGAGTCATCGTCCGGGTCACGGGCACCGGGCCGTTGAAATAATCGCAATGGGTCGTGCCGAGGCAGGGCAGATCGAGCCCCGCTTGGGCGAACGCCACCGCACTCCGCGAATGGGTGTGGACGACCGAGCGGATCCCCGGG
>JAYWDF010000352.1:0-1983 GCA_043779985.1 Akkermansiaceae bacterium
CCTCGTCGGCTTGGCTGCTGGCGAAAATCTCCACTGTCGTTCCGTCCTGGAACTCATCGCGACTCACCGGGCGCACCCTCCGCTGGAACGGCAGACCGGCCTTGGGCTTGGGCGTCACGACTTGGCTCGCCTGCGGGCGCTTCACCACCGCGACACCCAGATCCCGCACGACCCACCAGCCCATCAAGCCGCAGAACACGAGAATCAGCAAAGACAGGAGGTGCCGGAATTTTTGATTCATGAATGGGTCCGGACTTTAAAATGCACGGCGGAGTCAACCCCGTGGAGGTGGGAAAGTTACTTGGAATATTGGAAAAATCCAGTCTTAAAGAAATCGCCCGAAATGCCACTTCCCGTCCCCGGAAACCCGGCGGCGGCGGCGCGTCCCAAGTTCCTTTTTGATGGACAAGGGCAGTCTGCCGCCTATTTTCTATCACTGATCTTCCGCCATCTTCCGTAGTTCGACGGCGGCTAGAACCAACCCCCAACAATCCATGAAAGGCTATTACGAGCTCAAGAAAGGCGAAGGCGACAAGTTCCACTTCACCCTCCACGCCGGCAACCACGAGGCCATCCTCAGCAGCCAGCTTTACACCGAGAAAAGCAACGCCCAGAGCGGCATCGAGTCGACCCGCACGAACGGCCCGCACGAGGCTCGCTACGAGCGCAAGCTTTCCGCCAAGGGCGAGCCCTATTTCCTTCTCAAGGCACCCAACGGCCAAATCATCGGCGTCAGTGAAATGTATGGCTCCGAGGCAAGCCGCGACGACGGCGTGCGCTCGGTGATTACCAACAGCCCGAGCCCCACCGTGAAAGACCTGACAGACTAACCCGTCAGGCAAGCTCCAGCGCCAGATAGGCCTCGATTTCCCGCGACGGGTCGTGCGCGCGCATGAGCGCCTCGCCGATCAATACCGCGTTCGCACCCGCCTCCAGCACCCTACGGGCATCTTCGAGGGTCTTGATGCCGCTTTCGGAGACCAGCAGCACTTCGTCCGGGACTTCCTCCGCGAGCAGCTCGGTGGTGGCCAGATCGACCGCGAAGGTCTTCAGGTTCCGGTTGTTCACGCCGATGAGGTCGGCACCGAGATCGAGCGCGCGCTCCATTTCCCGCAGATCGTGCACTTCCACCAGGACGTCGAGCGAGAAGGACTTCGCCTCGTCGTAGAGGCGGCGCAGCGTGTCATCATCCAGCGCGGCGACGATGAGGAGGATGGCATCCGCGCCGGTCACGATCGCTTCGTGGATTTGCACCTCGTGAATGGTGAAATCCTTGCGCAGCAGCGGCGCGTCGGAAAATTTCGAGATTTGCGAGAGATAGGCGAGTGAGCCTTGGAAATATTTCTCGTCTGTCAGGATCGAGAGGCAGGATGCGCCCCCGTCGAGGTAGCGCTGCGCCTGACGCACCGGGTCGAAGTTCGGATCGATCAAGCCGACGGAGGGTGACGCCTTTTTCACCTCCGCGATCACGCCCAAGCGGCCCGGCCCGCGATCCAGTGCACTGCGGAAGCCGCCGTAATCGTTGCGTTGAAGGGCTGCGGCCCGCAATAAAGCGGCGCGTGGCAGGAGGGCTTCGACCTCCAGATGTTTGGTGGCGATGATTTCAGCGAGCTTGTCAGACATGGCGTGGTGGAAAGAAAACTCACCACAAGACGAATGAACATGGAAAATTTGCAAAATTTGGCTTGCCCGTCCCCGACGCCCATGTAGAAAGCCGTCGACGCGTTTCGCAACGCGGGCGTAGCTCAGTGGTAGAGCGCCACCTTGCCAAGGTGGATGTCGTGAGTTCGAATCTCATCGCCCGCTCCAATTTTTTCTGGAGCGCATTTTCCTACGCAATTTACCATGTTCGTCTGGTCGAAACTCTCCGCCGCGAAGTGGATGGACGCTTGGGAAGAACGGTTTGCTGGAAACCCCAATCTGGTCATCGAAATGATCAAGGGCGGCAAATCCATCCGCATTCGGGTTTTCTGCAGCACGCAA
>JAYWDF010000353.1:0-1977 GCA_043779985.1 Akkermansiaceae bacterium
CTACATCGATCTCAATCCGGTGCGGGCGGGGATGGTGAACGATCCGGCGGATTACCGCTGGAGCAGTTATGGGGAAGCGGTGGGCGGCGGGGCGAAGGGCAACGGGAAGAAGGCGCGCGAGGGCCTGGTGCGGGCGTATTTTTGCGATCAGGGCGTAGGCTTTGAGGCGGAGAAGTGGCGCGATGTTTCACGCTTGTACCGGCGCTTGATGGGACTGGCTCTGGGCAGGAAACCGGGGCGCGCGGAGGTGTCCCAAGCGGCAAAAGGGCTTGGCCAGACCACCAAGAACACGGCGGAGACGTTGGAAAGCAATGACAACAAGACCGTGTTAAAGGACTTGGGAATGGCGAAAATGCTGCACTGCCGGATTCGGTATTTCACAGACGGCGCGGTGATCGGGAGCAAGGAATTCGTGAACGAGGCGTTCGCCAGCGCCCGTGATCGATTTGGCCCGAAGCGCAAGGATGGCGCCCGGGCGATGAAAGGCAGCGGCAGTGGCGCAAAGGGATTGTTGTGGAGTATGAGGGATCTGCGGGTCGGGATTTGAAGCAACGGAATTCATCTGGCTGCCACCATTTGAGCGAATGGCGATTAAATGCTTTGCCCTCCCTCAAACGCTTGCCGAGCTTTGGCGGACTTGATAGGTCTTCGCCATGCCCTTTGAACTTCTCCACATGCGTTTGCCGACTCTTGCCGAGGCCGAAACGCGCGTCATCACCGTGTTGGAAAACAATACCGCCACGGGCCAACTGCCACTTGCGGACTACGCATTTCTGGAAATGTTCTGCAACGAACCGGGGTGCGATTGCCGACGGGTGTTCTTCAATGTGGTTTCCTCCCGCACCGAGGACTCGGAAGCCACCATCGCCTACGGATGGGAAAGCGCCCGCTTTTATCGAAATTGGTTCAAGCAAGGAACCGAGGAAGATATCGCCATGCTGCAAGGACCGGAACTCAATCTGGGGTCACCCCAAAGCAGGCATGCGGATGCCATCCTCCGGCTTTTCATCGATACCTTGCTACCGCAAACTCAATACATCGAGCGCGTCAAACGACACTACCAGCTTTTCCGCGCCACCGTCGATCGGCCACGAAATCCGTTGCTGCGCCGCCGCAGAACGGGTGGTTGACTCATCCGCCAGGGATTCGAAGGGGGCAGCGCGACTAACAAGCATTGAGAGGGGTATTCTTTCCAATTGAACTTCTCATACGATGGATCGGTGCGGAAAACTAAGATGAAAAATCAGCGCCAGGACATGTGATCCTGCGGCTCAGCCAGCCGTTGGTGGGTCTGCACGGCTTTGGGAGGATTGATTTCAGAATCTCGCAACGGAGCCAAAATATCCCCACGGCTTTTTCATTTGAAGGCATTGTTGCAGACCAAGTTGTAGGGAATGGCGGGTCTGAGGCCTGAGAGTTCGCATCATGCGACGACTTCCGTCCAACACGAAGGTTGGTCAGGAATCAGCACTCAAGAATGGCGAATTGCTGGAATTGATCGAAGGCGGCTTCGATGTTTTGCTCCCGGCAGCTACGTAATCATGAATCCCTAACAAAGACCCAGGACGCGAAAAAGCCCAGCTGGTGAGGCCGGGCTTTTTGCGAAGCAGTAGATGGACTCGCCGACTGAAGTCAGCGCTCCTTGGGTTATCTCATTTCGTCGTCCTCGTCGATGGTGTGGGTGAGGATGAACTGGAGGTCGTCGAGGCCGAGGTTGGAGGCGAAGCCTTCATCGCCGAGCACGTTGGTGACGAGCTGGGTTTTTTGATGTTGGAGGATGCGGATCTTTTCCTCGACGGTGTCCCGTGTTAGGAGTCGATAGGCGATGACCTTGTTCTTCTGGCCGATCCGGTGGGTTCGGTCGATGGCTTGGTTTTCCACGGCCGGGTTCCACCATGGGTCATAGAGGATGACGTAGGAGGCGGAGGTCAGGTTGAGGCCGGCGCCGCCCGCCTTGAGCGAGAGCATGAAGACCGA
>JAYWDF010000354.1:0-5980 GCA_043779985.1 Akkermansiaceae bacterium
TTGCCGAACCGGGGGGAATTGCTCGACTCGAACGGTTCGTTGCAACTCGACCCTCGAAAAGCGAGCTACCATCAAGGGCTTTTAGAAGCCATCAAGCTCCCGGAACAAGTGGATTTCCTCTATTCCTTCGATGTCCTGGAGCACGTGGAGGATCTCGATGGCTTTTTCGCCTACTGCGGCCAAGTCGTCCGGCCGGGCGGAGTTATGGTTCATAAATTCGATCTCAGCGGCCACGGCTTGTTCGAAGACCCCATGCCGCCGCTCGATTTCCAAACGTTTCCTCGGTGGCTATTTAACCTGATCTTCCTGAAATATCAGCGGGCCGTCGGCCATTTTGCGGATGAATTCCTGACAGCCATGGAGAAACACGGCTTCACCGACCTGAAGATCTCTCCGATTCGCGTCGCGGAGCAGAACTATCTGGATGAAATCTGGCCGCGCCTCCGGCGCGAGGCACATGAGAGAAGCAAAGAAACCGTCGGACTTCTGGATCTCGTGGTGGTTGCAACCCGGCGCTGAACTCTGGATCGTAATACCGACGGCCCGGATACGGGAGTATCAACCCGCAAAATACCAGTCCCCTCACTATCATGAACCCGCTCAAATGGATCAAAAGCAGATATCTCAGCCGGATCGCCGAACAAGCCGGTGAACGGCTGAAATCCCAGGAACTCATCGGCACCATCGATCCTGCGAACTTCGCGGATAGCCTGCGCGATCCAGATGCCTACTACCGCCGTGCCTTCCAGGATTTCCACCGCTCGGTTCCCGCGGAACTGCGTGCCCACCGCGCCTACTACCGGATCGACCGGCGGGGCTTCGGCGAGGATGCCTTCCATACGATGTGGTGGCGGTTGGTCCGCGAGTTCCGGCCGGAGAGCTTCCTCGAAATCGGGGTCTATCGGGGGCAAGTCGTCAGCCTGATCGCCCTGCTTGCCAAGCTCGAAGGGATTCACTGCGAAGTCACGGGCATCTCGCCCTTCAGCTCCGCGGGCGACTCCGTTTCCCAATATCGCAAGGATTTGAACTACCTCGAAGACACCCTCACTCATTTCAAATATCATGGGTTGCCCGCGCCGACATTGGTGAACGCCTACTCGACCGATCCGGAGGCTCTTCAAGTCATCGCATCACGGCAGTGGGACATGATCTACATCGACGGCAATCATGACTATGATGTGGTGGTCAAGGATTGGGAGGCGTGCTCGAACGCGGTGAAGCCCGGTGGCATCATCGTGCTCGACGATTCCGGTCTCACCACGGCCTATCAGCCGCCGCCGTTCTCGACGGCAGGACATCCCGGTCCTTCGCGACTTGCATCCGAAATCGACCCGAAGCGCTTCAAGGAAATCCTTCAGGTGGGTCACAACCGGGTGTTCCAACAGCTAAGTTAATAGCGCATGCGAATCGTCCAGATCACCACCGACAGCCGCGAGCATTACAAAGATTATCAAAGGGCCGAGCCCTATTTCGGGACGGCACCCCAAGGCTTGCTGGATGGTTTCACGGAATGGCCCGACGCCGAGATTCATGTGATCTCGTGTTCCCATGTCGCGGCGCGGGCACCTGAAAAACTGGCGGCTAACATTTGGTTCCACCAACCGGTGGTGGGTAAATGGGGATGGGGACGCACGCTCTTCGCCGGCTCGATCAAGGCGGTCCGCGGTTTGGTCCGGGAGATCAAGCCAGACATCGTCCACGGCCAGGGCACCGAGCGCGATTGCGCGATGGCGGCGGTCCTATCCGGCCATCCGAACATTCTAACGATCCATGGCAACATGCGGGTCCACGCCAAACGCGGAGAAAACCGCGGGGCAACTTATTACAAGATGGCCGCTGCCCTCGAGGGATTCTGCCTGAAGAGGACCGACGGCGTGGTCGCGATTTCCCGCTACACGGAGGATCTGGTCAAAGGAATCGCACCCCGTACGTGGTATCTGCCCAACGCCGTTGACCGCCGCTACTTCAGCGTGCAAGCAACACCCGCAACCCGGCCGCGGATCCTGTGCGTGGGCTTCATCTGCGAGCGCAAGAATCAGATCGGCTTGATCAAAGCCTGCGAGCCGATGTTGCGCTCCGGCGAATGCACGATCGCCTTCGCGGGCCTCGGCAATCCGCAAAGCGCCTACGGCAGGGAGTTCAATGAGCTGTTGCAAACCGTTCCCGGTCTGGAGCTGCTAGGACTGCTCGACCGCGACGCGCTCGGTGACGAATTCCGCCGGACTTCGATCCTGGTTCTGCCAACCTTTGAAGACAACTGCCCGATGGTGGTGCTGGAAGGAATGGCGGCGGGCTTGCCGGTGGCCGCATCCCGGGTCGGCGGCGTCCCCGATCTGATCACCCACGGGTTAGACGGCGTGATGTTCGATCCCCATGACCTTGAGAACATGCGATCCTGCCTCGAAGGACTGGTCCGCGATCCTGCGACGGGTGCCCGCCTCGGCACCCAGGGCCGGATCACGGCCATGGAACGTTTCCACCCCAAGGTCATCGCGGGAGAGCATTTGAAGATCTATCAGGAGGTGCTGGCTCTTACACGGTAGGGCGGACAAGTGGGTCCGGCGAGCCGCCGGTCCCTACCTTAGGTAGGGCGGATCCGGCTCGGCCCGCCCACTTCACCATCTCCCGCCGGAGGCTATTCTTCCTCTTCTCTTTCACGCCCCAGCCGCACCGTCATCCGGCGGATAAGTCGGCGGATCGAGCGCTCTGATCCCACTCACCAATCCAGCACTTGGAAACTTGGCCGTTTTCGTGAATTATCTCCTCATGAACACCCTGCTTGTCGAATACCCCGAAAGTTTGCCCGACAGCGCACGATTATCGCGGCAGGAGTTTGAGTATGCGATGCGCTTCGCACTTGCATCCAAATTGTTCGAACTCGGGCGGATTTCATCGGGACAGGTGGCCGATTTGATCCCTATGAACCGCTGCATTTTCCTCAAATCCTTGCATCAAGCCGGAGTGTCCGCTTTAGGATGGGATGAGGATGAATTCGCTGATGAAATTGCCAATGCGTGAATTGGTGATCAACACGGGGTCCATCATCGCCTTGGTCGCAGCCACAGGATCGCTGAGCTGGTTGTCCGAAGCGATAGACCTAGAAAAGGAAAATGACAAAGGTGTCAGCTACCAAATTTACAACTGATTGCGCTGATTCTGACTGATTTCACTGAGAGACAGGGCATCAATTCGACTTACCTTTTGGGTGAGCTGGTAATCCTTTCTAGCCTTCTAAAAATCAGTGAAATCAGTGGTTACCATCTTCTTTATTAGGATAAAGAAGATGAAATTTAGATAGTGCTCCCTGCTCCCTCTTCTTTCATGCGCGTTCACCTGGTCACCTACGCGACGCCTCGCTTCCGCCTCCGGCAGCTCATCCTGGGCGCGTCTGCCAGAATCAATGGCGTGGCCCACACCGTGACCTCATGGACTCCCGGAATGTTGATCGAGGCGGGATTCGAGAAGCGTTGCAAAGACATCAAACTATCGGAACGGGGCTCGGGGTTCTGGGCGTGGAAGCCATTCATCATTGATGCCAAACTCCGCGTGATTCCCGACGGCGATCTGGTGTTTTACTGCGACGTCGGGCGTCTATACCATTTCAAGTTGCTGGATCAGCCAATAGCCCCCTTCGTCCGCTGGATGGACGACCACCGGCAGGATGTGATGCCCGGAGTAGAAATTCCGTGGGACGGAGACACCTCCGTATGGACCAAGCGCGAAGCCTTGGTGGCGACCGGAATGGACCGAGCAGAAATTCATGCAGCACCGCCGGTGCAGGCGAGTTTCTCAATCTGGCGGGCAGGGACGCGGAGCCGGGAATTCATCGGCCAATGGCTCGAACTTTGTGCACAACGATCTTTAATCAGTGACGATCCTAGTGGTGAAGGGCTTACCGAGTTACCCGGCTTCCGCGGGCATCGGCACGACCAGGCATTGCTCACCTTGTGCTGCCTCAAGCATGGCCTTGCCGGCTTGGATCTGGGATCCCAAGAGCCTTCCATCGATACCCGCCATCCGTCTCAGGTTTCGCGCCTGAGGTTTAGTGAATCAGCGGGAGGCATCTCACCGGCAGGCTGGTTGCTCCGCGCCGCCGTCTGGCCTGTAGAACAACTCGAACAACAGGTCCGTCATACGGTGAAGTTCGAAAAATCCATCCAAGAGTAAACGGTAGGACGGAGCGATTCGAACTACCGTGACGACGTAAAGTTGTGATCTCCAAAAATCGCGCGTGCCGAGATGCCCCATCATACCGGAGCCTTTTGAACACTCGATAGGATCAAAAAATCCACTCAGTCCCACTTGCCCAACAAGCCCTGTTACTCCATCCCTATGCCAAAATTACTAGTCACCGGATCCTCGGGCCTCATTGGCTCGGAAGTCGTCATCCATTTTGCTCGTAACGGGTGGGATGTCCATGGAGTGGACAACAACCAACGCGCTGTTTTTTTCGGCCCTCAAGGGGATACCCGCTGGAACCAGCAGCGCCTGATAGAAACTTTGGGCAAAGGTTTTGAACATCATGAGGTGGATATCCGCGACCGGGCTGGCGTTCTCACCTTGTTAAAAACCGTCAAGCCGGATGCAGTGGTCCACACTGCGGCACAGCCGTCCCACGACCGCGCGGCGGACATCCCTTTCGACGACTTCGACGTCAATGCCGTGGGGACGCTGAACCTGCTAGAGGCCACCCGCCAAGCCTGCCCCGAGAGTCCCTTCGTCCATCTTTCCACCAACAAGGTCTATGGCGACCGGCCCAACACCATCGCCTTGAAGGAGCTGGAAACCCGCTGGGACTATGACGATCCCGCCTACGCCGATGGGATAGCGGAAACATTCTCGATCGACCAATCCAAGCACAGCCTCTTCGGTGCATCCAAAGTGGCGGGTGATGTGATGGTGCAGGAATACGGACGCTACTTTAACATGCCCACCTGTTGTTTGCGGGGCGGCTGCCTCACCGGCCCGAATCACTCGGGCGTCGAGCTGCATGGTTTCCTCAGCTATCTGATCCGCTGCAACCTGGAAGGCCGCGAATACAAGGTTTTCGGCTACAAAGGCAAACAGGTCCGTGACAATATCCACTCGCACGATGTCGCGTGTTTCATCGAGCAATTCATCGCCGCCCCGCGGATCGCGGAAGTTTACAATATCGGCGGAGGCCGCGCCAACTCGGTGTCGATCCTGGAAGCGTTCTCGCGGGTCGAGAAGTTTACCAATCGCCAGCAGGTCTATACCTATGTGGATGAAAACCGCATCGGCGACCATATCTGCTACATCAGCAACCTCGCCAAAATGCGCCAACATTACCCCGGCTGGGACATCACACTCACTCTCGATGAAACGATCCAACAGATCGTTGAAAGTCACCGGGCACGCGCCTAAGTCAGTCCCATTCACTTGATGAAGATTTTGATTACAGGTATTAGCGGTTTCGCCGGCTCGACACTGGCGCGGGAGTTGCGTCTCCATCGGGAGGACGTCGAAATCGTCGGCATCGACAACTTGTCCCGTCGAGGCAGTGAGGAGAACTTCGACGCGCTGCGAGCCGAAGGAATCGACGTTAGACGCGGCGATGTGAGGGAGTCCAAGGATCTCCAGCAATTCGGCGCGGTGGATTGGTTGATCGACGCCGCCGCGAACCCGTCGGTTCTAGCAGGCGTGGACGGCAAGACCGGCCCCGCCGAACTGCTGGACCATAATTTGGTAGGGACGATTCCCATGTTGGAGGCCTGCCGCGAATGGAGCGTGCCATTCACCCTGCTTTCCACCAGTCGCGTTTATTCCATCCCTGCCCTGCGATCGCTGCGGCTGGGAACGGATGGGGACGCCTTCACCCTTGAAGCCGGGCAAAACATCGATGGCGTTTCACCCGGCGGCGTCACCGAAAAGTTTTCCACCGAAGCTCCCGTCTCCCTATATGGGGCATCGAAGCGTTGCGCGGAGCTGCTAGCCCTTGAATACAGCGCCACCTTCGATT
>JAYWDF010000355.1:0-1974 GCA_043779985.1 Akkermansiaceae bacterium
CGGTTGCCCGGCGATCAGCTGCGCGAGCAGCTCGCCGCCGCGCGGAAGCACGGTCAGGCGCGCGCCGCTGCCGATGACTTTCTGTGTTTCGAGAATCTCAGTTCGTTCCTCGCTCCCGCCAGTTTCCCTCCCGGATTTGATAAACGACTTTTCGCGGGGCCGTCGCCTTTTCGACTGTGCCAGTTCGGTCCAAGCCTTGGTATTCTCTTCTACCGGCCTGTCAGTTTGCTTTCTGCCCTCCGGAGGCTACTCTCTCGCAGGTGGCTGCCGCGTCCCCGGGGATGCAAACGAATCCAGAAGATGCCTGATCAATACCTGCTTTAGACTTCAGGGGACTTTCCCTTTGCCGAAGCTCCGACAATTTTAGTAATATCAACTCCAATGGCCCGGCAGACTACGAACAATGTCACGATGCTGGGCACGTTTACTCCTTTTTCGATGAACGTGATAGTCCTCTGGTCAAGTCCGGCCCTCTGAGCGACGGCAAGCTTTGACAATCCCCGTTTGAGCCGATAAAACACCAAATGAGCCGCTATGCAGCGCGCAAATAGATGTTCATCGGTGGGCTCAATCACAACCAGATACAACCCGATTGGTGTCTCATCCAGGGATCAGAGAATTCTCTGAATTGTATCGAATCTATCTTGACGTGGCACCTGATTCTTTCGATCTTGCAGGCCAATTAGCCGAACCATGACAAAGCAATTTTCTTGTTTATTCGTTCTGAGCCTATTTTGCACCCAAGCTGAAGAGGTTGTGGATCGTAAGGGGACCTGCATCCCTGACACAATTGCAGATGGAACTCCACAGCCTCCCACGCCAAAACCCGAAATGCTGGATTTCACGGTGAGACGCTCGATCTCCCGGCGCGTTGATGTAGTGGAGGCACCGGAAATGCCTGAATTGCCACCTGTCAGGGGAACCATCACAGCGACAGTGAATTTTGTGGAAAATCCAAATATACCAGACCCGGTTGCGACATTGCCAGATGTTCGCGTGCTGGATGCCGCGACAAAGGATCACCTTAAAGAACTCGCCGCAAATTATGTGCGCCGACAATATGTGTCAGCTTGTGCAACCGTTTATGATCACAAACGCACCTTGATCCGCTGGAGTTTTTTCGGAAATGACCGCGGGGGCTTAAACGGGAAGAAGGAATTCCTCGCATGGTCGAACGTGGACTTCAGTCACTTCACTAACTTTTCGTCTTATCAGGTCGCCCAGTCCGATGGGAGTTTGAGAAAGTATGAACTCATGATGTTCGCAGTGGGTTACGACACTGGCGGGATGCTCAAGCGAAGCGAGCGACTTGGATTGCCATACACCCCACCCAAAATTCCGGAAATTCCAGAGCTAGCGATTGCGGGGCCAAAATACGTGATGATCGGTGGCGAAGACTCGGATTCCAGGGCACTGGCCTTTATCAGCGGGCTGCATGATCTATATCAGGTCGAAGGCGAACGCTTGGAAGTCGCCTTTCAAGCACGGCTTAAGGCGCATGAGGAGCGGAAGGCTTATCTGCTGGCGAATCCTCCCGTTCCCGAAGATGTGACGGTCAACTTTTGGAAACGTATCGCCCAATCCGAAGCTCCAACTGAGATGAAAGGAGAGACGCCATGAAGCGCGTCTCGTTGCCGGTTTTCATTTTATTGGTTTGTGTGGCGCGGATGACTGCGGAAATGGGGCCATCCCCACAAATATCCTTGTCCCCAGGCACCTCCAATACATGGAATCTCGCATGGAGTGGGAGGAACGAGCTGACGTATTTTTCCCAATGGTCGTCGAATCTCGTCGCATGGAATTATCTCCCGGACATCGAGCATGGCACCGGATTGAAAGCTTCCGGTTTTACCTCCACCTCATCGAAATTCTTCTTCCGTCTTTTTTACACCGACATCCCAACGAATAACCCCGAACTGGCGGATTTCGATCTCGATGGCTTGGGTAACCGTGCCGAACTGGATATTGGAACCG
>JAYWDF010000356.1:0-5969 GCA_043779985.1 Akkermansiaceae bacterium
GAGAAGGCTTTGCGCCTCTCGCGATGCCACCCGGTTTTGCGTCCGGCCGGGTAGAGCCCAAGCGAGCGGCAATCCCAGCGTCGCCGAAGGACCTTCAGAGGCCGCAGCTTCTCCCTTTGCGGATTCCACGAATGGTGTATTGTAATCGGCATGCGTGGATTCATCGTGGCGTCGATTCTCGGATGTTGTGTCGGTTCTGCGGAACAACCTCAAGCCCGTGAATGGACGTCATCCGATGGAACGGTGGTGAAATACCGGTGGAGCGCGCCACAATTCACCAAACCCGGGAAAACTTATCCACTGATTTTGTTTCTCCACGGCTCGGGTGAATGCGGCGATGACAACGCCCTCCAACTCCAAAACGGTGTCATCCCCCTGCTCGAAGGTACGAGCAAACTCGGCCAACCCGTTTTCCTCATCGCCCCACAATGCCCCAGCGGCCGCGATTGGTCACCGATCGACGATGATACCGGCCACCTCACCGAAGCTGACCAGCCGAACCCTCTACTCGATTCGATCCTCGAGCTGGCGGATACGCTTTCGAAAATGTATCCGATCGATCCCAAGCGTTTCTACGTGACCGGCCTCTCGATGGGAGGTTTTTCCACGTGGGATGTTCTGGGTCGAGTGCCGGAACGCATTGCCGCAGCCGTTCCGATCTGTGGCGGCGGAGACCCGGCTTTGGTGGACCGCTTCGTTGACGTTCCCATTTGGGCGTTTCACGGCACTGACGATTCCGCAGTTCCGGTTGGTTTGACCCGCGAAATGATCGCTGCGCTCAAGAAAGCCGGAGGATCGCCGAAGGTAACGTATTACCCGGGGGTCGATCACGATTCCTGGACCCGGACCTACGATGATCCTGAAATGCTGCGTTGGATGCTCAACCAACACCGCGACTGAGCCTGAAACCAGGACTCCGCCCGCACGGTCCGCGCCGGGATTGTTTTTAGAAAATTTAATGAACTTGCCGGAAGGTCCGGTAACGCTAAGTTTCCGACGTTCTCTCCACACCCATGTCCGCCATTTCCACCATTTTGCAGGTTATCTTGCTGGTCATCGTCGTTCTGACGATCTTCAACATCATCATTTTCGTCCACGAGCTGGGTCATTTCCTAGCCGCCAAGTGGCGCGGCTTGCGGATTGACCGCTTCCAAATCTGGTTTGGCACGCCGATTTGGAAAAAAGAAATCAACGGGGTGCAGTACGGACTGGGCTGGATCCCGGCTGGCGGCTTTGTCGCGCTTCCGCAGATGGCTCCCATGGAAGCGCTTGAAGGCGGATCCAAGGATGACAAACCACTCCCGCCGATCACACCGCTCGATAAAATCATTGTCGCTTTCGCAGGCCCCCTGTTCTCCATGATGCTCGCTTTGCTTGCGGCGGTGGTTGTCTGGGGCGTTGGCAAGCCGGCGGATTTCATTCCGACCACCCAAGTCGGATTCCTGATTCCCGGAAGCCCGGCGGCGAAAGCCGGTCTTCAAATCGGCGACAAAATCACGGCGATCAACGGAACCACCGTCAATGGCTTTGCAGGCTCGCTCGACTCGATCAGCGAGCGGATCGTCCTCAGCCGGGGCAAGGAAATCACCTACACCGTCGAGCGCATCGGAGTGAGCGAACCTGTGGTTCTGCATTCCGGATTTGAGACCGAAAAAACCCGTTGGTTCCAACGCGGCGGACTTCGTCAGGTGGGAATTGAGCCGGCAGGAGTTGCCATTGTCGGGAAAGTCAGCGCGAACAGTCCCGCGGCCGATGCCGGTCTCGCCAAGGGCGATCAAGTCCTTTCCATCGATGGCGCCAAGCTCTACAGCCTCGAACAATTCTCCCAGTATCTCCGCGATCAAAAATGGAAAGCCGTGCGGCTTGGCGTGAAGACCGCCGCCGGTGAAGACCGCGAGATCACGCTCACCCCCGAGCGTCCTCTGAAGCCCGCCGGCTTTGACCCAATGGTCGGGATCCAGTGGAACGATCCCGGCTTGGTCGATGTCCGCATCGTTCACCCGGGCCCGTTTCAACAGGTTAGAGACAGCTTGAACATGATGTGGATCACCATCACCAGCGTGATTTCCCCGGACTCAAGCATTGGCGTCGGCCATCTCAGTGGCCCGGTAGGCATTGCGAAAATGCAGTATGCGCTGCTGCAGATGGACGATGGCTGGAGACGCATCCTCGCCTTCATGGTCCTTTTCAATGTCAATCTCGCAGTCCTCAACATGATGCCCTTCCCCGTCCTCGACGGTGGCCACATCACGCTGGCGATTCTTGAGAAAATCTTCCGCCGCCCGGTGAAGGCCAAGCCGCTGGAAATTCTCCAAACCGTATGCGCCCTCGCGCTGATTTCCCTGATGCTGTTTGTGACCAGCAAGGACATCGGCGACAGCTTCGGTCCCGGAAAGGAAAAAGCGCAGGAAATCGTTTTCCCCTAACGCTTGCCCCCAAGCCGCTCCCGCACACGATTTTCAGGAACCTCACACCACCGCCGGTGGGGCGAATCCTTCCCGGTAGCTGCGACGGATGATCGTGCTGGACGCTTCCTCGTGGTTGGTGAAGGCGAGCTTTGACTTGTCCCAGCGCAGTTCCTCGCCGGGGAAACGAGTGGCTTTCACGGCCAGAAGCGTTGCTTCAGTCATCCGGATCGCATCCTTGAACGGGCTGCGCAGTTCGGTCTTTTTTCCGAGGCAGTTGTCCACCCATGCATGCCAGTGATTGAGTTCCGGAAACTCCGGGAGCCCGGGCATCTTGAGCCCGGCCGTGACTTTGCCGTCGCGCCAGATTTCCAAGCGACCCCCCGCGGTGAGAGTGAGGACGCCGCCCTCGCAAACCACAATCGTCATGTTTTCATCCCCGTATTTGCCCGCAGGCAGACCGAGCGCGGCGCGTGACGGTGCCTGGGCGGAGTCGCTGTAGTAAATCGGGAAGGACTTGCGCGCGAATTTTTCCGAACTCACCGCATAGGTCACGGTGGATTGGCAAGGATGCGCGTGGAACTGCGGGTTTTCCGACTTTACGCAGTGGGTTTGCACGGCGATCGGCGAGAGCAGTTCATCGTAGCCGTAGAAAATCACATCGAGCACGTGGCAACCCCAGTCGCCCAGCCCATTGCTGCCATAGTCCCACCAGGACCGCCAAACGACGGGCGCGAGGCCGGCACGATAGGGAGCTTGCTCAGTGGCGCAGAGCCAGAGATTCCAATCGAGATTCGCAGGTGCGGCGCTGGGCTCCTCCAACTTCCGATCAAGGTTGAAATACTCGCGATTGTTAGGCGAGCCGACCCAGACGTGGGCCTCGACCGCTTTGCCAAGCACCCCGCTGCGTAGGATCTCCACCGCGGCGCGGCGCCCGGCGAAGACCATCCGCTGATTGCCGATCTGGGTGACCAGTGCGGGTCGCGCGGCGATGGCCTTTTCCATCATCACCAGCTCTTCCAACTGATGGACCAGCGGCTTCTGGCCATAGACGTGTTTGTGATTGGCCAGCGCGGTGAGCATGATCGGCGCGTGGCTGTGGTCGGGCGTGGAGACGACGACAGCATCGAACTGGTCGCCATGTTTCGCAAAAGCCTCCCGGTAATCCGCACAGGTGAACGCGGCGGGATGATCCTTGGCGGCTTGCGCCAACGCGTTGGAATCCACATCGCAGAGCCCGACCATCTCCACGGCAGGGTGGGCGGCGACTTGCGCGCGATCCGTTCCGCCGATGGTGCCAACCACGCCGATCGAAAGGACGCGCAGTTTGGAATTTGGAGAGACCACCGGAGTTTGGGCGAACGACCTCGCGCTGCTGGCCAAGCCGATCCCTGCAACACCGGTGGTCCAGAGAAAACGACGGCGGTTGATTGAAGATTCCATAGGGAGAAGAATACCAAGGTTCATTGCGAAAAATTTCATCGGGCGGTGCCGCGTGGAATGGAAACCGGATTCTAGATTTCGCTTGCGGATTCTTCGGACAGAAAAGCTCGCGGCAACAAGATTTTCGCACGAACATCGGCTTTAGATCACCGTATGCAAAACCCTCTCGAAGTGGAGCATCATGAACCCGGCCGCGCCGAGGCAGTCTCGTTTTTTCTCAAATCCAGAGTCTTTATCGCAGCGCGCTGGTGGCGCGAGCGAGGCCAGCAAGTGAAGATCCATCCCTTCGCAACGCTTGCACGGGAAGCTCCGGTGGTGGGTGAGGCCAAGGCTCCCTTATGGACCCAGATCTCGGCGGCGGAATTCCCCCTGACCGCCGGGAAAGTGCAGAATCTGCGCGCCGCGTGTCTTCGGCTCAATGGACTTGAAATTCCAGCGCTGGAAGTTTTCAGCTTCTGGAGGCAGCTTGGTCGCACCACCCGCGCAAGAGGTTTTACCGAAGGGCGGGAACTCCGCTCGGGCTGTCTCGTGCCGAATCTCGGCGGTGGCCTTTGCCAACTGTCAGGACTGCTCCACGCAGCCGCTCTCGCTGCCGGGCTTGAGGTGGTGGAGCGCCATCCGCATTCGAGAACTTTGCCAGGTGCGCCGCTTGCTCCAGAGCGCGATGCCACGGTTTTCTGGAATTATGTGGATCTCCGCTTCCGCGCCCCCTTCGCCTGGCGCTTGGAAGCCCGCCTTACCGATGCCGATCTCGTTGTCTCCATCCGTGCCACCACGCACTCATCTACCGCGGCGCCGCTTCCCAGAGCAGTCGAAATGGGCAATCCGGTCCGCGCGGCTGCGGATGGCGACTGCCTCACCTGCGGGGTCACCTCGTGCTTTCGTCATCCTTCTGCCGTCCACCACCATGCGCCCGCGGCGGGTCATAGCGCGTGGCTGCTCGACGGGCGTTGGCCGGAGTTCGATGCATGGTGCCGACTGCATTCCCACCCGGGTGACCGCTGGCTCACACCTCTTGACGGGCACCGTTGGAAAAAGCCTAACTACGCATGGACGCCCCCCGCGGGGACATGGGTCCGTCATGCCACCTGGCAAACATTGCGCCGCGCCTGGCAGCAGCGGCGCCTACCTGCCCAAGGTGCGATCCGTCAGAGCTTCCTTCTCGCTGCGCAACGACAACTCGCGGCAAATTTCGGCCGCCAGCTCGATCCGCAAGCCCGTCACCTCGTGGTTTCCCAATCGCTCCTGCCATTTCTCTGGCAGACCGGCCACCTCGGCGGTCGGACATTCGATGTCCTCGTGAACCGTTGGCCTCTGGCCGAACTTCAGGCCCGCCTCGATGCCGCTGCCGCGCGTCATCCGCAGTCGCCTACGCTGGCAGACTTCCGGGCGGATCCCGAAATCGTCCACGCGGAATCACAAGCGCTCGCGGCAGCGGCCCGCATGGTCACGCCTCATCGTCTGATCGCCGCTTCGTTCGGGTCACGGGCAATACTGCTAGACTGGGAGATGCCGGCCGCGGCACCTCGTTCCGCACGGTCGTTAGACACGGGGACTTGGTTCTTTCCCGCATCCGCTCTCGCCCGGAAGGGCATCTACGAAATCGCCGCCGCCCTGCGCGAATCCGGCGGCGAATTGCTTGTTCTGGGTCGCGCCCGCGAGGGGGCTGACGATCCCTTGGCCGGAGTGCGTCACCGCCAGGGAGCGCTCGCCGATTTGGAAACGTGTACCGCGCTGGTGATTCCCGCATGGATCGAGCACGAGCCCCGTCTGGCCCTCCTGGCGTTATCACGGGGTATCCCTGTGATCGCAAGCGCGGCCTGCGGGCTTGCTCCGCATCCGCTTCTCACCGAGATCGCCGCCGGGGATGTTAGCTCGCTGCAAACGGCACTGGCGCAGCTGGCTCCTCGAGCAATTGGACGAAGTGCTTGATGTGATGGGACGGCGCATGACGCTGCCAGACCGCCCACATACGGAAGTCCAAGTCGGTCGCGCCCGCCACGATGGGCAGGATGACGATTCCCTGATTTCCCAAATCCAACACGTGCGGCAGGAGGGAAATCCCTTGGTCCGCCGCGATGAGCGTGACCATCGAGTCGAAGCCCGTGACGGGCCGGACGC
>JAYWDF010000357.1:0-5966 GCA_043779985.1 Akkermansiaceae bacterium
CCGTGATCTCGCAGAGCATCTCCCCCCGGGCCGCCCCCTGCTAGCGATTGAATCCCCGGCCTTGGCCGCAGAGGACGAAGTGCGGCCCGTGCCGGTAGAGGAGACAGCAGCCTTCTACATTGCGGCGCTTCGTCAGCATCAGGCGCATGGTCCCTATCACCTCGCTGGCTACTCGTACGGGGGGCTCCTCGTCTATGAAATTGCGTGTCAGCTCATTGCCGGAGGGGAAACGATTGGATTTGCGGGACTCTTCGACACCGTGAACCCGGCGGCACCCATTCGGGAGTACTCGCTCTTGGAGCGGGCGGAGGTTTTCTGGGAGTCGCATGATGATCAGGACTGGCTCCATAAGGCCGGGCGCCTGCTCACGCGCGCCCGCGAGGGGATCGCCACTCATTTCCGGATTAAAAAGGAAACCAGGACGGCACGTAACTTCCGTAACTCAGAGTCCCATAGCGACATCCGGATGCTTCAGGTCCGCGAGGCGCATTGGGAGTCGATGATGGTCTATCAGCCGTCGCCGCTCGATTGTCACATCACCCTCTTCAAGTCGGAAGCCACGGATGACAAGTTTGATGTTCCCGACGATTATGGCTGGCGAAACCTGGTGAAATCCATCGATATCGTCGAGGTTTCGGGCAAGCATCTCACGATGTTCTCTCCGCGCCATGTCGGGGCGCTGGCGACAGAAATCGCCAGAAGGCTTTGACTGCTTTTTGACGACGGTTTGCCAGATAGACAGCGCTTCGCCTCACTTGCCGCCGGACATGTGATTGAGCAGCTTTTGGTTAAACTCGTCCGCCATGTTATACCCGAGGCGTCGGAGTTGCTGGTCAAGTGCGGCGATGGTGACCATTCGTGCCGTGTCGCGGCCTGGTCCGACCGGGATCTCCACGTGAACGACGTGCTGGCCGAGAATTTCATACGTCTTCTGTTGCAGCCCCACGCGATCCACTTCGTTGAGATCTGCTTGTGGCTTGAGGGTGACGACCAGGTCCAAGCGCTTGTCCGGCCGGATCGATGCGAGGCCGTAAAGGTTGGCCACGTTGATGATGCCGATCCCGCGGATTTCCATGTAGCCGCGCGACAAGTCGGGCGACGTCGCCACCAGATCCCCGCCGACGTACTTGATGCGGACCATGTCGTCGGCGACGAGTGAGGCGCCGCGTTCAAGCAGGCCGATCGCGGTTTCGGATTTACCCGCACCGCTTTTGCCGACGATCAACACGCCCACGCCCCGCATATCCACCATGCAGCCATGCATGGTCACGCTTGGGGCGAATTCATGCTCGAGCCGGATGGTGGCCGCGTTAAGGAAGTTCATGGTTGCCTGCGATGTGCCGAAGACCGGAATTCCATGGCTTTTGGCCTCGGCCGTCAAATTCGCATCAAGAGTCGAGCCTCGGGCGACCACGATGCACGGGATTTCCCGATCACACATCCGGCGGAAGCGATCGACCCGCATCGCATCCGGGAGCTTCTTCAAATAGGAGAGCTCGGAGTTCCCCAGAACCTGCACGCGCTTCTTGGCAAAGTAGGAGAAAAATCCTGCCAGGGCGAGGCCTGGCCGGTTCATGGCGGGCTCGCTGATCAATCGGTCGAAGCCGATTTTTTCGCCATGAAGCGACAGCCCAAGCGCTTCGGCGTGGGCTTCGAAGAATTTTTCGACCGAAATCGAGGCGACGGTTTTGACGCGGGGAGGCATGGCGCTGACTCAAACAGATCCGGTCAGCCTCGGCACGCGAAATCCCACCGGGATCCGTCGTTCCGAGAAAACCAATCCTCAAACCGGGGTTGCACGCCAAGAAGAACGTGTTACAAGAACTCCCAAGGACCATGCCAAACTACGATTACGAATGTCAAAAATGCAAAAAGCGCTTCGAAATCTTTCAAGGCATGAATGATGCGAAGCTGACTGACTGCCCGGAACCGGACTGCGACGGCCAGGTGAAACGCCTTCTGGGCACAGGTGGCGGCATCATTTTCAAGGGCGCAGGCTTTTACCAGACTGACTACCGCTCATCGTCCTACCAGGCGGGAGCCAAAGCGGATGGCGTGGCAAGTGCCCCACCGGCCGCAGCCCCGGCACCCGCGGCAAAGTCCGCCGAGTGAGGCTTCTCGACAGGGGGGCGCTGTCGTCAACCCTCGTCCGACCGTTAAAGCTTCGCCGCGTCACGGCTCAAGGTGCAGCCGCTGAACTCGCGGATCCGGCCCATCCTGGCAAGCGAAGGTCGCATACCCCCCGATCAGCGAATCTCAGTTGGAATCTCACCCTATTGCTGAACCGCATCTTGTAGCCTTAGGCGGGCGATTTCGTGAATTTGACTCAACGCCTCGGCAATTTCACTCTCACGGGAATTTTCGAGTCGTTTCTCAAAGGCGTCCAAAACCCCCTGTTTCGATGTGAGGCGGGCGCAGATGATGAAGGGGAATCCGAATTTCGTGCGGTAGCGTTCATTTCGGCTCTGGAATTGGTCGTATTCTGCGTCCGTGAGGCGGTCGAGGCCAAGTCCGGCTTGCTCGCGGGTGGACTCCGCGGTGAGAGTGCCCGCTCGCGCCAGCTTACCCGCGAGATCGGGATGGGCACGGATCAGGGCAAGTTTCATTTCAGCCGGAGCCGCGTCGACGGCGACTTGCATCGACCATCGTAAATTCTCGGGGGCAGGGAAGGGGCGCTGCCGCACGACCGCTTGCGGCACCCAATCAGAATGCTCGTAAATTCCACCCAGAAGTGTGATGAAGTCCCCAGCGGATGCGGCGTTAAGCTGAGCGAGTGAAATCATTTCACCGCATTAAGGTCATTTCGCTGCAGAATTCAAGGATACCGATGCTCGTTTGGGAACAAATCGCCGCGCTGCAGCGCGAGGGAGTTGACGCCGTGGTGGTCACCATCACCGCCGTCCGGGGCAGTGTGCCTGGGCAGATGGGTGCCAAGGCGATTGTGACCGAAGCGGGACTCATCTGCGGAAATCTTGGCGGCGGGAAAGTGGAGGCAAAAGCACTCGAATACGCCAAGCAGATTTTGGTTGGAGAGCTGTGTTGCGTCGGCATCACGTGGAATCTCCAGCATGACGTGGGGATGACTTGTGGTGGAGAAATGGGCTTCTTGTTCGAAAAGGTAAGCGCGATCGAGCCTTGGCACATTGCGATTTTCGGCGCTGGCCATGTGTCTCAAGCGCTCGTGCCGGTTCTCAGCACTTTGGCCTGCCGCATTGATGTCTTTGATACCCGTGCGGACTGGCTCGCGAAATTTCCGCGGAATCCCAAAGTGAATTTGCATCGGGTTGATACGTTCGAAGCCGGGGTGCAGCGGCTTACGGAGCGATCTTATATTCTTTCGATCACCCAAGGCCATTCGAGCGATCGTCCGGTGCTGCGCGAGGTTCTTCGGCGGCTTCCGCAGGTCCCTTTTCTCGGAGTGATCGGCAGCGCCTCCAAGCGCGCGGTCTTGCTGCGCGAGTTGCGGGAAGACGGTATTTCCGAGGAGTTGTTGGGGAAAATTGTCTGCCCCGTCGGTCTTCCCATTGGACGAAACGACCCCGCGGAAATCGCCATCAGTATTTCCGCCCAGTTGCTGGGTCTTCGGAGCTGACGCCGGGTGCGGCAGTAATTCAAGCCCGACGGCGGCGAAGCAGAAGCAATCCGGAAAGCCCGGCCAGACCGACCGTGGAAGGTTCGGGAACCGCATTCCAGCTTACGATATTCTGGCCCGTCGTGCTCGTGAGGTAGGTCAGGCTCGCCGGACTGTAGGTGCTGTAATTTGAGAGATAGGAATTCCCCAGAGCGATCGTGCTATCGCCTGCTGGAGAGGTGATGTAGACATTTCCACTGCCACTGCTCAGTGACTTGGTGGCGGATGCTTCGGTGGTGATCTCCCAAATCGCCCACTGCGCCGCGGCGGCTTCATCATCGGAAAGCGACGAGGCCAGATAGCGGCTGACCAAGCGGGCGATCGTGTCGTTATTCGTCAGGGTGCTAGGGTCTTGGATATCGTAAACGGCGACATCGTTGAAAGCCATCGACGTCAAGGGGTCGACACAGAATGCATCGAACGTGACGGAGTGGGTCTGATCCGCAAAATTCATCGTGCCAGTCCTGTAGTCTTGCAGTCCGCCGCCGTTGAGGGTTCCGTTGATCGTCAAACCTGGAATGATGTTAGTGAGTTGGGCCGTGAGCGAGTTTTGGGCCCGGGCCTGGGTCGCTGCAAGTGCTGCGGCGATGCTCACGGTGCAAAGGAGGAATTGGGAGATTTTCATGGGCGGGGCAAATTCTTGGCAATTCGAGCACTCGAAGTCCTGAGGTGATCAGGCGGGTTACTGGAAGGATCATTGAGATTTGGCGGAAAACCATTGGTTCTGATTTTCAAACAAAGCTCACCAACCTTCTGTATAGTCAATATCTCCTAAATGACTTGCAAAGCCAAGAATATATTTTCGGGATTTTGGCCAGAGCGATCAAGCTAGGGAGGGCAATGTTTCGCGGTAAGTAAGGTCGAGCATGGCGCGGCGGCGTTTCTTTGGCAGGCTGTGGGTATGGGATCGATCGAGTTTGAGGAGATTGAGAACGATTCTTCGCAAGGCTCCGAGGTTCTTGGCGGCATACCCTATATAGGTTGGGTTGTGGTCTTCGCGGAATGCGGTGTCCAGGACCCGGTGACAGGTGTTCTCGATGCCCAGTGCTACCGAATGGGGCTCTGAAACGCGGATGCCGGCACGTCGATGCTGCTGGTGTAGTAACGAATTTCCCGGCGGACTTCGTCGCTGTCGAGTTGCGTCGTCTGGGCTCCACATGGATCAGGCTGCGGAGGTTCCGCCATTTTCCCTAGATGTCGCGATCCATCCAGTCGAGGCGATGGTTAACCGTTACGGTCCGCGTGACGATGCGGCCGTGGGATTTTTCGATCCGTTGGTCAGAACTCCAGCCCTCGCTGTCTTCGAGATCGAGATTGCGCAACCCGAAGTGAAATTGATCCTGCGCTTCCTTGTGAAGGTCCCCTTGGTTGCCTTTGATTGCGAGGATGTAGTCGGCTTTTTTCTCGATGATGGCATCGGCGATGTGGGTGTGAGTGCCCATGGCATCAAGGGTGACGATTTGTCCGGACAGGGCGAGCACCTCGATGAGATGGGGAATGGCGGTGATTTCGTTGCTTTTATCCGCCACATATTTCTGAGCGAGAGTGAGTCCGCTTTCCGTGGCCCAAGCGCTCACGACGTGGCAGGCTTCGGTATCGAAGCCGTGGCTGCCACGCAGTCGCTTGCCGTCGATGGCGATGATCTGGCGTTTGAGGGCGGGATGGCGTGGGCCGATGGGTTCGGCGAGGCAGCGGTTGAAGAGATCGGGCTCGATGATGGCGAAGATGTTGGAGAAGGTCTGGGCGCGGGGAACGTCGTTGGGCATTTTGATCCATTTGCGCAACCAGTCGATTTGAAGGTCTCAGAAGTCATCGATATCGGAAAAACAGTTCATGCCGCAAAGCACGGCTCTGACGGACATGAATAGCACTTCACCGAAATGATGCAGCTTGTTGCCGCCGGTGCGCGGGTGGGTCGATGACAGAGAATGGGGCGAAGCAGGTGGGCAGGCCGCCGGACCTGTCTGAGTTGTTAGGATTGCGAGGCATCCGGGCATGGTGTGACCACTAGATATGGTGTACAGGACCTAAATGTGATGAGTTACAAACTATTTTTGCTGCTCTCCGTAGCTTGATCGCCGTCTGAGGCTGTCCCGACTCAAGGCTTGACGGCGGGTCCGATTTCTGCTGGCCTCCGGCGTCTGGCTTTTGATGTTGAATCATTTGTCGGCAGCCGAGCACCTTTTTGATTAATTCCAATGGCTCGGAACGTTTGAATCAAACACCGACTTTTTTTCACCCTTATGGAATGGACTTCACCGCTTTGGTATGCCTCGTATATTGTCGTTCTCATTGGCCTTGCAGGCTATGGCTCACACCGCTTGACGATCGTTTT
>JAYWDF010000358.1:0-1970 GCA_043779985.1 Akkermansiaceae bacterium
CTTCGAGCTTCGTCTTGGCCTTGGCGAAAGCCTCCTTCGCGGCTTTTTCTTCCGCTTCGATCTTTGTTTTCGACTTGCCGAAGGATGCCTTTGACTCGAGAGAATTTGTGTTCCTAGAAACGCTCATATCAGTATCCGAAAGGGGTTCCTACTTGGTTGTTCGGGGTGGCGAAGGTCGTTGAGGCGAACACCGAGTATTTCTGCTCCGCCGTTTCCGCCTCCTTGCGGGCGTTCGCCTTACTTTCAGCGTCGCGCCACATTTCCGAAGCGGTGAGAATCCCGCGAGCGAGCGGCAAAAGGTAGAGTTCGACGTGATCCGCCCGCAATGGGATTTCCGGTCCGGCGGAGAGCAAATCGGAAAACAGAACGCGGGTGGGGGCCATCATCGCCTCCACCTGGATGCGATAGGCTCGGTCGGGAAGGGTATCGAAGCGGATCACCGATGGCGCGACTGGCGAGTTGTTGCCCGCGTTCGGCTCCACCCAATAAAACAGGGGTTCCCCGATGCGCTTAATCCTCCATGTCGAATAGCGGATCTTGTGATTCTTAAGGTCGCGTCCGGTTTCGAGGATTTTCGGATCTCCGACGAGTTCCGCGTATTGCTCCGGCAGTGCCACGGCGTCGCTGTAAATGGTGGCTGACACGGTGCCTGTCGCCCCAGTGTAGGGATGGAGCAAGCTGGAGGGGCCATCCACTTGGTTCTCGATGCTGTCGCCCGTGATTCGGATAGTCCTCCCGTATTGGTCTCCGGCAAAGGTCACGCCAGTAATTTCAGCACTCCCATTGGTGACTCCGAGGGCAACGGTCGAAGCCGCTTCGAGGTAGATCGAGGCTGTGGTGATCTTGTTCTTCGTCGGCGTGACTGCATCCAGCTTTTGTAGTCCACCGTTGATGGCGTCGAGAATCTCTAGCCGCGCGTCAGCAGTGAGGTTTGTCACACTGGATTCTTTTAGGTCGCGGCAAAGGCGGTTGGCGAGGGCGATGGCTTTCATTTGGCGGGGACCCCTTCCTTCTCAGCGGATTTTGCGGGACTCGGATCAGCCCGTCCGATAGCTGCCATGGCCATCTGGTAATCCCGGTCGATGGTGGCCTTGCTCTCGGTGTTGTTGAACAGCCAGAACGATGATGCCCGGTAGCGGACGATTGGCAGCAGCAGGCTTTCCGCATAGCGGTGGGGAATCGGGATTACCGGGTTGAGGCCGAGGTCGCCCACCATGTAGCGCGGCGACTCGCGCACCACGTCCAACAGGAACGCGATGCTTGCCCCAGCTACGGCTGGAGTGATCCGCAGCACCGTCTTTACTGGATCGTCGCCGGTCTGGTTCTTCCGTTCGATGTGGTAGGCAACTGGTTCTCCGGCGGTTTGACCGTCGAGGTAGATGTCGGAGAATGTTTCGAGTTCCCCGATACTGCCGATAGAAGCGAGCGGGCGCTTGTTGCTCGACCGGCGGCACGGCCCCACGACGTTTTGCACGTTGTCGGGTAGGTCTTGCGAGTCCTCTCCGTCGGTAAAGTTCAGGATGAGGGTTTCTTTCGACCAGTAATCTTGCTCGTCAGACTGGTTCCACACCGTCTGCATGGCCGAGTTGATGTCACCAACAGCTCTGTCAATCGCGAAGCTAGGAGCGTTGCAGGTTCCTTCGATGCCCCAGAGATTGAGCACCTCGTTGACTATCTGCCTCAACTTGAGGGCTTCGGTCATCCCCGCCAAGGTGATTTCCCCGCTCAACGACGACTGCGGTGCCATTGACACCGCTGCCGGGCTTGAAACGACCATCGCCACGCCGCCGCTCAACGACGAAAGCGGCGTCATGGATACCGCTGCTTGGCCTGAAACGATCATCGCCGCGCTTCCGCTCAACGACGACTGCGGTGCCATGGCTACCGCTGCTTGGCTTGAAACGACCATCGCCGCGCTTCCACTCAACGCTGAAAGCGGTGTCATGGATACCGCCGCCGAGGCTATCACG
>JAYWDF010000359.1:0-1956 GCA_043779985.1 Akkermansiaceae bacterium
AAGGTCGGATTCGAAAAAGGACTCGCCGCCGCCTATCAGGATTTCCTTGCCACCCTCGCTACCGGCGCCGCCCGGCTCTAACCTCACCACCCCCGAACCCTGCCTCCCCATGAAAAAAGCACTCATCACCGGTGTCACCGGACAAGACGGATCCTACCTCGCTGAATTCCTTCTCGAAAAGGGCTATGAAGTCCATGGCATCAAGCGCCGCGCCTCCTTGTTCAACACCCAGCGGATCGACCATATCTACGAGGACCCGCACATCGAAAATTCGCGCTTCCGTCTGCACTACGGCGATCTCACCGACTCGTCCAACCTGACCCGCATCATCAGCGAGGTGCAGCCTGACGAAGTTTACAATCTCGGCGCCCAATCCCACGTCGCCGTTTCCTTCGAGGCCCCGGAATACACCGCGGACGTCGATGCCATCGGCACCCTCCGCCTGCTGGAGGCGATCCGGTTCCTCGGACTCGAAAAGAAGACCCGGTTCTATCAAGCATCGACCTCCGAACTCTACGGTCTGGTGCAGGAAATCCCGCAGACGGAGACCACGCCTTTCCACCCGCGTTCTCCGTATGCGGTTGCCAAGATGTATGCCTACTGGATCACCGTGAACTATCGGGAGGCCTACGGAATGTATGCGTGCAATGGCATCCTCTTCAACCACGAGTCCCCGCGCCGGGGAGAGACATTCGTCACCCGGAAAATCACCCGCGCCCTTGCAAACATCGCCCAAGGCCTCGAAAACTGCCTCTTCCTCGGAAACATCGACTCGCTCCGCGACTGGGGCCACGCCAAGGACTACGTTCGCATGCAGTGGATGATGCTCCAGCAGGAGACTGCCGACGACTTCGTCATCGCCACCGGCAAGCAGATTTCCGTGCGCGCATTCGTCACGATGGCCGCCCGTGAAGCCGGCATCGAACTCGCCTTCTCTGGAGAAGGCGTCGAGGAAATCGGCACCGTCACCGGAGTCGATCCCGCCAAAGCCCCGGCCGTCGCCATTGGCGCGGTGATTGTCAAAGTCGATCCCCGATATTTCCGCCCGGCGGAGGTCGAGACGCTGTTAGGTGATCCGACCAAGGCTAAGGAAAAACTCGGCTGGGTCCCGGAAATCACCGTTGAGGAAATGTGTGCGGAAATGGTCGCGTCCGACCTGAATGTCGCCCGCAGCCACTCGCTTCTCAAGCTCCACGGCCACCACGTGTCCGTTTCCAAAGAGTAGTCGGTAAGCGGTAGTCGGGAGGCGAGAAGAGAAAAGGGACCATGGACAGGCCTCATTTTCGGTTTGAAGACCTCAAGGTTTGGCAGGATGCCTGCGATCTTGCGGTCGCATGCCACCGGATTACCGATGGTTTGGGAGACAAGAAGTGGTTCCGCTATGCCGAGCAACTTCGGGCAGCCGGGCTATCTCCATCCAATATCATTGCCGAAGGTTCTGCCAGTCATCACGACAAAGAGTTCATCCAGTTTCTCAATATTGCCCGCAGATCCACGGCCGAACTCGCATCCATGGCTCTGACCTTCGAACGAATGGACATTCTCAACGGCACCCTCACCTCCCAGGTTCTCGAAATGACCGACAAAGTCGGCCGCAAACTCACAGGACTCATCCGCCATCTGGGTCGATAGGCGGCAGTCGGCAGGCGGAATGCAATCCGACGCAAGCAACCTAACTCCCGCCGCCCGCCTCCCGCCTCCCGCCTCCCGCCTCCCGCCTCCCGCCTCCCGCCTCCCGCCTCCCCATTATGAAAAAAGTCTTCGTTTCCGGATGCTATGACATCCTGCACGCCGGGCACCTGCAGTTCTTCGAGGAAGCCCGCGCGCTGGGCGACTATCTGATCGTATCCTTCGCCTCCGCCGAGGTGCTCTGGCATCACAAGCGGCGCAAGCCATCGATCCCGGACGATCACAAGCGCGCGCTTCTCCAAGGGCTGCGCATGATCGACGAGGTGA
>JAYWDF010000360.1:0-1955 GCA_043779985.1 Akkermansiaceae bacterium
TCTTGGAGGCTTCGACACCCACGACACCCATCATTCGATTCATGCCTACTGTGCGGACCCGTCCGGTTCGATTATGATGGGGGAAGGCGTGTTCCTACATTCCAACGTCGAAACCGCCTACGGTCCGGTCCGTGCGATGAACGGTGGCTTTTATCGTTATGATCCCCGTCGCAGCCAGCTCGAGCGCACCGCCCAGCTGAGCATCCCGAATCCTTGGGGCATTGCATTCGACGACTGGGGCCAGGATTTTTTCCTCCACACTTCCGGCACCAGCATCAATTGGATGCTTCCCGCCTCGTCGCGGCCCACCTATGGCAGCCAGTCCCCTTCGTCGCCCGACCTTGCACCTAAAGGAAATGCAGTCCGCCCTACCGCTGGCCTTGAATTCATTTCCTCCCGCCATTTTCCCGACGAGGTCCAGGGGGATATGCTGCTTTGCAACAACATCGGTTTCCTAGGGATCAAACAACATTCCATCGCCGATGACGGCACGGGCTACAAAACAGCCTTCCGCCAGGATCTTTTGAAATCGGCGGACGGAAATTTCCGACCTGTCGATCTTGAATTTGCACCCGACGGTTCGCTCTATGTCATCGACTGGGAGAACATGCTCATCGGCCACATGCAGCACAACGCCCGTGATCCGCTGCGCGACCATTCACACGGCCGGATATATCGCATCACCTATCCGTCCCGCCCGCTGGTCAAGCCGGCGCAGGTATATAAAGCTCCGGTCGCGACATTGTTGGAAAATCTCAAGCTTCCGGAATACCGCAGCCGTTACCGCAGCCGCCGCGAGTTGCGCTCCCACCCGGCCGCCGAGGTGCTGCCTGCCATCAAATCATGGATCGCCAAACTCGATCCCAAGGACGCCCGACACGAGCACCACCTGCTGGAAGCCCTATGGACCACATGGGGGCTTAACCAGGTCGACGAATCACTTCTGCGCCAACTCCTCCAGTCGCAGGACTATCACGTTCGCGCCTCGGCCGTTAGAGTTCTCCGCTATAACACCCGCGATGTTGCAGAGCACGCCGCGCTGTTGGAAAAAGCCGCGGCCGATCCTGAAGGCCGCGTCCGTCTTGAAGCCATCATCGCCGGCTCGTGGCTGAACAACGCCGCCGGCCGGAAAATCGTTGCCATTGCCGCTGCCCTGCCGCTCGACGTATGGAACGAAAATGCCGCCAAGACCGCCATGTCGCGCCTCGCCGGCGGGCAGGATGCCGTCGTCAACGAACACCCGCTGCCACCGTTGCCCGCTCATCTCACCGCGGCGGAACAACAACAGTTTAAAGCAGGTCACGAGATCTTTTTCCGCGATGCCCATTGCGCAACCTGCCACCAGCCCGACGGCAGAGGCCTTGAACCCGCGTTCCCGCCGCTGGCCGGCAGCGCGTGGATCACCGGCGATCCCGAGCGTTTGATCAAGCTCACCTTGCACGGGTTAATGGGTCCCTTTGAACTGAACGGCAAAAAATACGACGGTCTTGTCCCGATGACTCCGTTTGGAGGAATGCTCAAGGATGACGAGGTCGCCGCAGTGCTTACTTACGTCCGCAACAGCTTCGGCAACAAGGCTCCAGCCATCCTGCCGTCCCAAATTGCACCCATCCGCGCAGCTACCCGGACCCGCCAAATTTTCTATCAAGCCGCTGAACTCCTGAAAGAGCATCCGCTAGATCCATAGGTCGTAGCGAAGCGGGAACGCGATCACCAGCGAATGCCGGAAAACCGGACGACCATTTCAACATATAAGTTCCTCTCAAAACCACTTCCCACCCATGATCACACCTCACCAGTGTTTCTTCCCCATACTGGCATGGGCTGCCATCGCTTGCGCGGGCGCGGCTGAGTCCACGCTCGAGTCGGATTTTAAAAATCCTCCCGTGAAAACACGTCCTTATGTATGGTGGCACTGGATGGGCTCTAACTTTTCCAAAGAAGGCATCACCAAG
>JAYWDF010000361.1:0-1955 GCA_043779985.1 Akkermansiaceae bacterium
ACCCACGACCAGGCCCACGCTTCTACCTTGCTCCGAATAGACCACGACCTGGAATGGTTCATCCCCTTGAGGCCGGGCGCTTCGTTCACCGGGAAGATGATCCGAGACATGGATCAAAGGCAGGATTTGGCCCCGGTAACGCACGACTTGCTGGGCTCCCGAATGCTCGATGGAAGACTGGGGAAACTCTTCCAGCCGGGCGACCACGGATAGCGGGATGGCCATGCGATTCCCACTGCTCACGTCGAAGACGAGGAGGGTCTGCCTGGGGTCAACGGTTTTCCGTCCATGGGTCGCGGACTCGGAGTGGGTGCGGTCGCGCTCTTCGGCGATGACGCTGGCCCGTTGTGCGAGACCGAGAACATCAAGAATCAGCGCGACTTTCCCATCGCCCATGATCGTGGCGCCAGCAAAGCAGGCGACTCCCTTGAGTTGTTTGCCTAGTGGTTTGACGACGATTTCCTCGGTGTCGTTGATCTCGTCCACGACGAGGCCAAAGGGGTGCGTGTCCGCTTGCAAGACAACGATGGTGACGGTGTCGGCTTTGCCGCGAGCAGTGGCGCCTTCGTCGATCTTGAGTTCCCGACCCAGATAGACCAAAGGCAGGAGCTGTCCCCGCAGCCGATAAACCGGCACGCCCTGGATAAAGGCGATCTGCTTTGAGGCTTGCTCCGCTTCCAGGCGGACTAGTTCCAAAAGACTCACTTGCGGGATGGCAAAGCGATCGCCAGCGCAGGTGACGATGAGGGCCGGGATGATCGCGAGGGTGAGCGGGATCTTGATTTTGAGCGTGGTTCCCTGTCCGTGCTGGCTTTGCAAATCCACGGTGCCGCCGATTTTTTCGATGTTCGTTTTCACCACGTCCATGCCCACGCCGCGCCCGGAGACATTTGTGATCTTTTCGGCGGTGGAAAAGCCGGGAAGAAAGATCAGATGCAGTGCTTCGTGTTCGCTCATGCGGGCGGCCTGCTCGAGGGTGATGAGCCCACGCTGGAGCGCTTTTTGTTTCACGCGTTCGCCGTCGATCCCGCTGCCGTCGTCGCTGATTTCGATATTGACCTGCCCGCCTTCGTGGTAAGCGCGCATCATTAGACATCCCTCCGCGGGTTTTCCGTTTGCGACCCGTGTTTCAGGGCTTTCGATGCCATGATCCACGGAGTTGCGGACGATGTGAGTGAGCGGGTCTTTGATGGCTTCGATGATGGTCTTATCGAGCTCGGTTTCTTTCCCGATCATCTCGACGCGCACTTCCTTCCGGCAGGAAGTCGCCAGATCGCGGACGACGCGAGGCAGCTTGTTCCAGACGTTGCCGATGGGTTGCATCCGCGTCTTCATCACACTGGCCTGTAGTTCAGTGGTGATGAGATTGAGGCGCTGGGAAGTCGCGTGAAAGGAGGCGTCGGAGTATTGGCCGGTGAACTGGAGAATTTGATTTCGGGCGAGGACGAGTTCGCCGACTAGATTCATGAGCTTGTCCAGCAAACCCACGTCCACGCGGATGGTGCTATCGGAGACACCGTTTCCGCGGGCTTCGCCGGCTTCGCTCGCTGCCGGGTCCCGGGGTTGGGGCGCGCGCGGTTCGGGGATGGCGGGCGCAGGGCTTTGCTCTTCCGTCGGGATGGAAGGGTTGGGCGCGGCTGCGATGACAGGTTCCTCTTCCTTGATGACTATTTCCGGCGGGGTAGGCGCCGCGGCTTCGGGAGGCATCGGCAGCGGGTCGGCTTCGATCGTTTCCGGGCTGGCTTCCGGTTCCACCGGCGCGCTTTTACCTTCGTTGAGAAGGGTGAGCCTTTCGATGAGTTGTGAGTAGTCGCGGGTTCCCGGATCGCCGGTGGCTTCGATCTGACCGAGCATGAAACGCACGGCATCGACCGTGGCGAGCAGGGCGCTGGTGATTTCGGGGTTGATGGTGAAAAGGCCGTCGCGGAGCTTGCTCAGTAAATTTTCGCCGACAT
>JAYWDF010000362.1:0-1953 GCA_043779985.1 Akkermansiaceae bacterium
GTAGTCGCCGCGTTTCTCGGGTTTCACCGCGTCGCTTTCCAGCATGTCCGAGTAGAGCCGGAAGGTGGTTAGGGGCGTGCGCAGTTCGTGGGTGACGGCGGAAACGAACGAGGCGCGGCGCTCGCTGAGGCGCATCACGCCGTGGACGAGTAGCGAGGCGGTAAGAAGCGCGAGCAGGACGGCAATCCAGCCGACGAGCAGGGGTTTGTTCAAGGGGATCGGTAGTTGATCGAGGTGCGTGTCGCGATGCAGGCGGAACGGGAAGGAAACCAATGCGAGCGGGTCGTCGGCTTTGGCTCCCATCGCTTCCAGACCGACCGGAGGTTCCGCCCGCAGTGGATAGCCGGGCTCGTTGGGACCGGAAACCATGACGTCGAGGCCGACCCCGGGCAGCAGGTCGGCAACGGCGGCCAGAAGGTGTTTCCGCACCTTCGCGGCATCCATCCACGCGCCCTGGATCACCGGTGTCTCGCCTCCCGGAGCACGGATCATGACGTAGCGCAGCAGGAACAATTCCTGACCAATCCAGACGCCGCGCATACTGCCGATCGCGGTGATGCCGTCGATGCCTGCCAGCACGTTTGAATTGATCACGGCATTCTGATTGAAGACCGCCGCGGATGCCTCCTGGCCTTCCATCACTTTTGCCCGCTGGACCTTTTCAAAGCGGTTCGAGTCGTCCTGATAGGACTGGCTGGCGCGTTTCGAGGCGTAGCCGGAATTGTTGGTCTCGGCGATTTTCGACTGTAGCTCGGGCGCGTCCTTCTGTAACGCCTGCCAGTTCTTCTCGCCGGTTTCCGCGGCGCGGTTGAGGATCGAATCGATCTCGCCGTTTTTTGAGAGAAGGCCTCGGAGGGTTTGCAGCTTGGCATTGGAACCATCGGTTTCGGGCGAAACCAGGCTGCCGAAGCGGACTTGGAAGTGCAGGTTCACCAGTGGATTGGTTTCGGCGGTCCAGAAAGGGTCCTGCTTGTGAGCATGGAAGTCGGAGGGCGAGCGCTGGTTTTCACCTAGCAGAATGGCGGCTCCGACGGCATCCATCCGCCAGAGGGCGAGGCGGGTGCGTTCCTCAAGATCGGCGCGGGCTTCGGCGCCGGCACGTTCCCTTTCCGAGGCGAGCACGCCGCGGGTCAGCCAGGTCATGGCTCCTAACACCATCACGCCGCAGAGGGCGAGGGTGGCCCAGATGAGCAGGCTGCGCGATGTTTTCATGTGAGCATTCGGTAGCCCTTGCCACGCACGGTTGTGAGTATGGATTGGTCGTTGTCGCCGAGTTTCGTCCGGAGGTGCATGATGTGCATGTCGATGGTGCGGGTCTCGGTGCGGTCCGGATCGAGGCCCCAGAGGTTGCGGAGGATTTCCTCGCGGCTGACGATGCGACCCTGCGAATCTAGCAAATAGCGGAGCAGATCGTTCTCGCGCTCGGACAGTTCTTCGCGACGGCCGTCGCTGAAAACGAGAGCGCGTTCTCTGAAATCCACCGTTCCTCCCGGGACCGCGCGGCTGTCGGCGGGTGCTCCACGTTCGCAAGTGCGGCGCAGGACGGCATCCACGCGGGCGAGCAGTTCCTTCATACTGAAGGGTTTGACGACGTAGTCATCCGCGCCGGTGGTGAGGCCGCGGACGCGGTCGTTTTCCTCACCGCGGGCGGAGAGGATGATGACGGCCTGGCCCGGGCGCTTGCGCTTGAGCGCCTCGAGGATTTGGAAACCGGACGGTCCGGGCATGACGAGATCGAGCAGGAGAAGTCGATAGTTCGCTTTGAGCGCGAGGTCCATGCCGGTGTGGCCATCGGCCGCCTCCAAAGTACGATAGCCGGCGTACTCCAGCACATCGACGACTCCGCGGCGGACGGCGGGGTCGTCTTCGATGACGAGGATGGTGATTTCTGACACGCTGGTGGAGAAGATAGAAAGCGACTTAGCGGGCTGGCAACACGGCGGTTCCCTCGAA
>JAYWDF010000363.1:0-1947 GCA_043779985.1 Akkermansiaceae bacterium
ATCCGGGCGAGGGCGCTATTGGAGGCGGGGTCGCCCCAGAGGATCAGGTTCTTGTTAGCTATGTCGGCGGCGGTGAGGGCGGTGTCGTCGATGACGGGGGCTTCGCTGCGGAAGATGTCATGCCAGAGCTGGCGAGCGGCGGTTAGCTCACTGTTGACCCAGGTGCCGACTGCGGGGTTAAGGGGGTTGCCGGTGGGGCGGACGAATACGAAGGAGTCCATGAAGGCATCGTCCACGGGACCGGTGAGACCGGGGCGTTTGCCCGGGCTGAGTGGCTTCGAGGTTCTCGCCCAGGTGCCGCCGGTTTTTTGAAGCACCAAGACCGGTTGATCGTGACCGGAGATTTCTAGCACCTGACTGTCGATGGAAACTTTGGCGGGCGGCGATCCGGGCGCAGTGAAGTCGAAGTGGAGGGCGGAGACGTTTTTCGTTTCGACGGATAGAGAGTTGCCGGCATCGAGCTTGGCATGGACGTCGGCGCGTTGCCAATGGCTCTCCATGCCCTCGATGCGGACCCAGGCGCAGCCGGGGTAGCGCAAGGTGTAGGTGGAAAAGCGGATTTCCTTGGGCATTGCCTGGCGGCCTTGGGCGATGAGCTGCTCAAGGCGGTTGGTGAGTCTGACTTTGGTTTCGGGTTCGTATTGATGACCGGTCTTGGGCCCGATGAACCGCTCCAACTTGAGGCCTTCCTTGGCCATCGCGGCTTCCATCAGATCCGCGGATTCCTTTTGGCCGTCGATTTCACCGGAGTAGGCGAGCGTGGGGACATTGAAGAGATTGCCGGAAATGCCGGTGGCTTCGTATTGCCGCCAGAGGGTTTGCTCCCAGGCGGGACGGATTTCCTTGCTGTTAGCGGCCTTGGTGTAAATGGGCGTCTCCGCAAATCCGGCACCGGGCGAGGCGGCGCACCACAGCCCCGGATAGTGAGTGGCGAGGTGCCAGGTGCTGCCGCCACCCATCGAGAAGCCGGCGACGGCAATGCGCAACGGGTCGATCTTGTAATGGGCGCGGGTGGCGGCGAGAGCCTCCATCACATCGGTTTCCCCGGCGAATTTGGTGGCGTTGCAGAAGCGGCCGTAGGGCACGACGGTGAGGGTGTTCTTGGGGGTGAGCTGGGGTGGTCCGCCTTCGCGCTCGGCGATGAATGCAAGTTCCGTGCGTTTCTCGCTGCGGCCTAAGAGCCAGACCATCAAGGGCACGGGCTTGGTCAGATCGAGGTCCGGCGGGACGACGAGGCCGTAGGGTTGGACGGAATTGTCGATCTTCGAGCGGTGGCCGCGGACGATGAGTCCTGTCGCCTGGAGCCAAGGGGCTTTCTTGAGGCCGAGTTGTCTCGCGCGTTCGCGGCCCTCGCTGAGCAGGTGCTTGGCGAAGGTGATTTCCTGCGGTGAATAAATCGTGTCGTCGGCGAGCGACCAGCTAACGGCTTTGTGGTAGATCTCCACATCGGGGAGCAGCGCGAGGAGGCGGGAATCGCCGGCGAGCTTGCGGGTGAGTGCGATGATATCGGCCTGAAGGGCGGTGGCACCGTCGGTGAGTTCGGCGCGGTCGGCAGCGCTGACGGTGATCCCGGCGGGCGGGATTTTCTTGGGGGTATTCTGGGAAAAGGCGCAGGCGGTGGACACTAGCAGGGCAAGGGCGGGTAACAGGCGCATGGATTTCGGGTTTCTACAAATGGACAAGGTGGACAAGCTGGCAGGTTACAGGGAGATGGGGCGTGGGCTTTCACGCGGAAATTTACTTGGGCCACCCGGCAGATCCCGCGCATGCTCGGCTGACTGATGAACCGCTCTGGAAAACTCCACGCCCTGCTGTCCACGCACCCTCTGCTTCCGGGTGTCGCTTTCGTATATGGTCCCGGAATTACTCATCGAATCAGCAACAGTTCCTCGCGGCCCATGACCAAGTATTTTATCGTCTTTTCCGGGAACGGTGCCGCCGAACCCT
>JAYWDF010000364.1:0-1947 GCA_043779985.1 Akkermansiaceae bacterium
GCCCCGACGCCTCCGCCGTCACCACCAAGTTTTGAAACCGTGACCCGCCCGCCGTCTGGGAGAGTGTATGCGGCCGTGAGAAACTGAGTGGCTTTTTCCTGTATCCAACCAGCAGGAGCTAACCATCCAACGGAATGAGACTGAGCCGCAGGATCGGCGGGTTGTTCCTGCTTGGCACCCGCATCAACGGCGGGCGGCGCTGTGCCTTCCAACGTGGAATCGTTGGCGACACGGTAGGTGCGGATCTCATCGTCCTTGCAGGAGCCAAGGACACCGAGTGAGAGAGGGGCAAGGAGAAGGAATTTGCGCATGGGATTCAAAGATGATGAAGGCTAGGCTGATGGCAGGTCACAAACTATTTCCAAGCTTTTTGGATTTTTAAAAACGTTCCAACGAGCATGACGCGAAGCACTCGGATCAGTTGAATTTCCAGTAGAGCGTCAACGCCTTGGATGCTTGCGTATGGCAGCTTGGAAAGAAAGGACATCTTGCCGATTTCAACGCCTCTGCATTAACCGTTGCCGAATGATTGCCTGATTCCATCCAATCACTTGAATCCGCCCGCCAACTTCCGACCTTGTTGCGGCATCGAATCCGACCGGAACTTATGCCCGATTTCGATCTTGATGCGGAAGCATGGCGAGGACCCACCAGGTGCCTTTCGAGGCAACGCTCGATCTGAAATTTCCACCCTCATGTGGAATACTGTCGAGAGCTTCCCATGAATCAAACGACTCCATCAACATCTTCGTGCCCCCTTCCCGCCTGAAGCCGGGTCTTCAGAAGTCGATGTCGCCAGGGGCTCTGAAGAGCGCTTGCACTCCGCTTCGACTTCACCTAAAAATCACCCCGATGAAACGCCGACTCGCCCTCATTTCCCTCGCCCTCTTCCCGGTTCTTGCTTCCTGCGAGCCGACAAAAGAGGCCGAAAAGCCCGCAGCCCCCACCACGAGCAAGGCCCCGAAGGTCCGACTTAAGACCAGCAAGGGTGACATCGTCGTCGAATTAAATGCCGAGAAGGCACCCGTCACGGTCGCCAATTTCCTCGGCTATGTGAATAAGAAGCAGTATGATGGCACGGTGTTTCACCGCGTCATCGACGGATTCATGATCCAAGGCGGCGGTTTCAAATTGGACGGCAAGAATCTGGTGGAAAAGGAAACCGGCAAGGGCATCATCAATGAGGGCAAAAACGGCCTGAAAAACGACCGCGGCACCATTGCCATGGCCCGCACCAGCGATCCAAACAGCGCGACTGCCCAGTTCTTTATCAACGTGGTGGACAACAACATGCTCAATTTCCCGAGCAACGGTGGCTATGCGGTCTTCGGCAAAGTCGTCGAAGGCATGGCAGTCGTGGATAAAATCAAAGGTGTCACCACCGGTTCACAGGCCCCACTCGGCGGCGATGTCCCTGTGGAACCGGTGCTGATTCAATCCGCCAGCGCCGAGTGATGCAACTTTGGCTCTGCCCGCTCTTCGCATTCCTTCTCGGCTCGATTCCCTTCGGGCTGATTATTGCCAAGGCGAAGGGAATCAACATCCGTGAACACGGTTCCGGCAACATTGGCGCGACCAATGTGCTGCGGGTCATCGGTAAGAAATACGGCATCATCTGCCTGCTGCTCGACGCGCTCAAGGGCTTCATCCCGGTCGTCATCGCGATCAACCTGATCCAGATCACAGGAAAGCCCATCACCGCATTTCACATCGGCGCACTGAACCCCTTCGCGCTGCATCTCCCGGCAGCCGGTCAATTCAAGGGCCAACTCATCCATGTCATCACCGCCCTAGCCGCCATTCTCGGGCACAACTATTCCCCCTGGGTCGGATTCAAAGGAGGCAAAGGAATCGCCACCTCCGCGGGAGTCCTGCTCGCCCTGATGCCCGCGGGGATGGGCTTGCTGGTGATCGTGTGGGTGATTGTCTTCGCCCTAACACGCTATG
>JAYWDF010000365.1:0-5898 GCA_043779985.1 Akkermansiaceae bacterium
GTGGCTGCAATCACCAGCACCGGGATCGCCATGGATGCCCAGAGCAGCGGCTTGTACCAACGCGGATGCTCGAAACAGATGATGAAGGTGATCAGGTAAAGACTCAGCGGAACCACCCAGAGAAAGGGAATGACCGCCACATCCTGCGTCACATGACTGGTCCCGGCCAGCACCAGCGCGCTGCCCAGCGCTGGCAGGAACAACCACCATACCCGCTGCCACCAACGTGGTGATTCCCCCGTGGTCGCGACGGGGATTTCAACTTGTGGAGAGGTTTTCCAATCCCGGTAGGCCATGAAAAGCGACAATCCTGCGAAGGCAACCGACCAACCTCGCGCCTGTTGCATCACATTCAGGCGTGGTTCAAAGAAAAAGGGGTAACTCAGCAGTGCCAGCAGCGAGCCTGCATTGGAGAGTGCGTAAAGCCTCCACGGATTGCCCCCTCCCTCCTGATTGCGAGTAAACCATACCTGCACGAGCGGGCTGGTGCTCGCGAGGACAAAGTAGGGCAGCCCCACATTGGCGATCAGGAGGTGCAGAATCTTTCCGACCGGTTCATCCCCGCCTGCCGGCTTCCAGGACAATGAGGGCGCGATGGGGAGCAGCGCGAGCGCGCTCAGAACTAACAATCCGTGCGTCATCCACTGCGCCTTACGCGGCAGGATGAAGTTTCCAATGATCGGCTGGACTTGAAAAAGTAAGAACGCACTCAGCAAACTCAGAAGCGTTAGCTGAACGGTGAAGGATCGCCGGGATGAAATCATGAACGCCGCAGGCTGTCGGAATCACTCGGGCAAAGAAAGCACACCCCCCCAGTTTCCCTGCACGGCCGCCGACACTCATTCACTAACCGACCCGGTTGCGATCTTGAGATCCAAACTTCCCTTCAATCCCCCGCCGCTGGCTTCGAGGTGGATGACTCCCGACTTCTCTCCAGTTTTCAAAAGGATCGACGCGATACCGGCCTCTGCGGCGGCGGGGTTGTCGCCTAGCAGCTTGGCATCGCCGCTCGCGGAAAATGTCACGGCGGTCGTCGCATCGGGGACGACTGTGCCGGCGGCATCGACGATGCGGGCGTAAACAAATAACAGATCCCCCACCGCCGCCGGTTTGCCAGAGGTGTCCACGCCGAGCACCAGCGACTTGGCCGGACCGGGAGTCTTCACGCGATGTTGGGCGACCGGCTTGCCTTCCAGATACGCCACTGTGCGGAGTTCGCCGGGCTGGAATTTGGAGATTTCGAAGACGAATGGCGGATGGTGAAGCTTGTCAGAAATCGCGCTCTTATCGGGCCGCTGGCGACCGAGGCTGCGGTTATTGAGAAACAGCTCGACCTCGTCGCCGTTGCTGAAAACCCTAACGGCGAGCGGGGATTTTTCCGTCCAGTAGCTGGCGATGAAGGCCATGGGTCCGCCGATTTTCCCGCTGCCCGCGGCGAGGGTTTCGGCGGCGTCGCGTTGGGACTGATAGAAATAATAGCTGAACTTGGGCAGGCGGAACAAATCGGCCGGGCCAGAGCTTTCGAGGTCTTCAGCATAGCCGCGGTTGTAGTCGAACATCACCCACAAGCCGTCACCGGCGGCCTGGGTGCCCAGGTTTTCGTTGTGGGCTTCTTGGAAATTGGTCGCCTGTTGGAGAAGTCTAACTTCCCCGTCGCCGCGAAGCTGGCGGGAGTTGCGCTCGTCCTTTTTGAGATCCTTCCACGAGTCTTGGCTGAGGCCGGCGTTGCCCGCGTAGTATTCCCAATCGCCATACTCGGTGATGATGGAGGGAAAGCTGGTTTTCGAAAACTCCTTGGTGCTACCTGCCTGGCGGGCGGCGCCTTTGACGTCGAAGCCTTTCACCCACCCGGCGGTGATCATCTGGTCGCCGGGATATTCCTCATGGCCGGCCGCATTGAGGCGCTTGATGAAATCGCCGCTCATCTGAGTTTCATTGAGCGAGACTTCCCACATCACCGCGCTCGGGTGGTTGCGGTCGCGGCGGATGAGTTCGCGGGCGGACTGGATCCGGTTAGACTCGAACTCCGGCGTGCCGGGATTGAACTGCCAACCCATGATCGCGGTCATGGTGACCAGGCCGAGTTCGTCGCACGCCGCCATGAAATCCGGGCTCTGCGGGTAGTGCGAAAGCCGCACGTAGTCGAAGCCGGCCTGTTTGATTTTGAACGCATCGCGATACTGCGCGTTGGCGGGGACGGCGTTGCCCACGTAGGGATATTCCTGGTGGCGATTGACGCCGCGCAGGAAGAGTTTTTCCCCGTTGATCAGGATGCCGCCGGGGGTGAAGCCAATGCGGCGGATGCCGATGCGCTGACGCTGCGAGTCGATAATTTTGCCGCCATCCATCACGCTGGAATCGAGCTGATAGAGGTTCGGAGCCTTGGTGCTCCACAACCGCGGCTGGCGCAATTCCAGCGGCACGGTGACCGCCCGGTCTTCGCCGGGCGCGAGCGTGAGACTGCCGGAATCCTTGCGCGCGACCTCCTTGCCGTCGGGCGTGGTGAGGCGGGCGACGACCGAGAAGGCGGCCGGCTTGGTGTCGCTGTTCCGCACATGGACCTGGACGCTAACAGTCGCGGCTTGTGCGGAAACTTTAGGATAGGTGACGAATACGCCGCCGGCAGCCGGCTTATTTTCCAGGATCTCGTCGGTGATGTGCAGTGGCGGCTTGATGATCAGCGCGGCTGGCCGGTAGAGACCATGATAGAGGTGAAAATCGAGCAACGGCAAGGGCTTGGGTCCGGTGACCGGGCTGCTGGCATTCTCGAGCCGGACGGCGAGATTGATCGTGCCGGGAGTCTTTGCGAGTGCAGTTAGATCGCCGACCAGCGGCAAATAGCCGTCGGTGTTTTCCGCGATTTTCTGGCCGTTGGCAAACAAGCTGGCGCGGTTCATCGCGCCCTCGAAACGCACCAGCACGACCTGGCCCACCGCGTCGGCCGGAAGCGTGAAGGATTTGCGATACCAACAAATGCCTTCCCATTGTTGCTGGTCCGACTTGTTAGTCACGCGCGCCTCCAGCCGGGCCGGATGAGGCAGGGTGACGGACTCCCATGCGCTGTCGGTGAAAGAAGCCGCCTCGGCACCGGACTCATCTCCGAGGTGGAAGCGCCAGCCGTCGCTGAAATCACGGGTGGCAGCGCGGGCGTGGAGAACGGCGAGAAGCGTTAGGCAGAGAAGGCGTGGAAGGAGCATTTTCATCGGGAGGGGCTCTTGGGAAGAGCAAACTGGAGTTTGAATAGCTGACTTACCCAAAGCCAACCACCCAACCGGAGTATTGCGACAGTCGTGGTTTGGACTCGCTCCCAAAAATCCACTTGATGCCCGACGACAAATCGGAGCACTTCCTTGCGCACCCGCCGCTGGCGAGACACACCAAAGTGGCGGACCTAGTTCAACCTGGTATGAGGCAGGGGCCGTGGAAGGTCGCGTTACCGATGTCACCGCACTGACGCGGTGACATCACATCAAACGTTCGGGAGAAATCTCAATTAGCCATTACCCCCGAAGAACCCCTAAATCCCCTAAAGGGGACTTCTCCCCTCCCGTCCCCCAGGGGAGGCGGGGGGAAGTAGGGGGAACCAATTGATTCCCCCTATACAAGGCGGCATGACGGTTCACCGCTGGCGCGATCCTAGCAGCTCCCTCGACTTGCAATCCTGATAGCTCCGATCTCCCGGCCCTAAACCCGGAGTCCATCCGTGGAGAATCGTAAGCGTCACAAATTCCTCGATCATCCTTTTTCGTTCCCGGAAATCGCGGTTGCCCTTCCATCCGTATGCATCGCGGAGAGCACGAGCCACGGTGGCGTGCAACGACTCAATTTGGATATTCGCCACTTTGGTCCAGTCCCAGCACTTCCCGAATCCCGCCCATAGGCACCAGCGCTTAAAGGCTTTCGGGCGTTTGAATGCACGCGGGCGAGACGCCCGCGCCCCTTATTGATTCCGTGATACCATCCATTCCTTCCCCAACTGTTGGGCTTTGAGGACTTCCGCAGGCGTCATGGTTAGGGAGATGGTTTTGAGATCTTCCTTGGCTTTCTCATGTCCCCATTCCGCAGCGACGTAAAACCACATGGAGGCGGTGACGTTGTCTTTGGGAACGCCTCGCCCTTCGGCGTAGCATTGGCCCAAGCTGTATTGAGCGCCGTCATAGAGATGATCGGCAGACTTGCGAAACCATTTGACCGCCTCGACGGCGTCCTCCGGCACCATCACGCCTTTCTCGTAACAACCTGCCAGATTCACCTGGGCTTCGGCATACCCTTGCTCCGCGGATTTCCTCAACCATTTGAGCGACTCGGCTTCATCCTTGGGAACTCCACCGCCACTCGCGTAAGCCATCGCCAGTTGCAACTGGGCGGCGGCATCCCCTTTCCCGGCCGCCTCCCTAACATCGGCCAGGGTCGGTCGCGATTTGGGCATCTTGAGGTCGGACGCCGTTGACGGAGACTTGGAGGTTGTGGGGTGCTTCTTGCATCCGCCCGTGATCAGGGCGCCATGGCAAGAAACAGAAATATCCGTTGGAGAGTTAGGGTTGTTCTCGGCATGGGCCACGCTATTCCGCTAGATCGCGAGGTGTAAAACCGAAACTGCCCGGCGATGGAACCGCAAGGAGCGGCGATGCATGATCGCCGATGTCCATGGGACGCCAATGGGAAGAGCGAGAACGCATCTCATTGGCATCCCATGGACACGGCGGACAGATTCCGCCGCTCCTTGCGCCGCCGGGGCGTCTAAAAATCCACTTGATGCCCGGCGGCAAATCGGAACAATTCCTTCCCGCACCGGCTTTGGCCGGAAGGAGCCAAGATGTCGGGACGTGGCGCAGCCTGGTAGCGCGCCTCGTTCGGGACGAGGAGGCCGCGGGTTCGAATCCCGCCGTCCCGACCATCGCTTAAGTTTCCCGCAGGAGGCGTTTTCCTTGGGCGGTGAACTGCCACCATGGCAGCGGTTCTGAAGTTTTGAGGAAATGCTCCGCGGCTAACAGGGTGTAGAAGACACAGGGATCGTGGCGCTTGCCCATGGGCGCGCCGAGCTGGAGGAAGACATCGAGCGGAGCGCGACCGGCGAGTTCTCCGGGCGTGTGGATGCCGAGCGAGCGGAGGTCGTTGGCAATGCTTTTGCCGATGTTCGGCAGGCTCTCGAGGCGGGTCGCGTTGGCTGCCGTGGGGTGTTTCATGAGGAGGGTCGCGTGGAATGACTCGCGAACAATTTTGCAACTTTCCGCGTCATCACAAGTTTCATGTTCCGAACGCCACTCACCATGAAAACCACCACCGTCGCCATCTGCCTGCTCACCGCGGGATTCATCAACGCCCAAGCCAAGCCAACTCCCGCCCCGGAAAAACCCGCATGGCTCCTGAAAATTTTCGATCTGAACGGCAACGGCGTGCTTGATCCCGAAGAGCGCCAAGCCGCGAAAGCCGCCCTCAAGGTGAAGCGCGAGAAGTTCATCGCCAAGTGGGATACCGACAAGGACGGCAAGCTTTCCCGCGTGGAAATCGCCGCAATCCGGGCCGACATCCGGGCGCGGATCGAGGCGAAGCGGGTCGCGAAGTTCAAGGAAATCGCCGGTGACGACGATCTGATTTCCCCCGCAGAGTTCGCGGCCATCCCGATCCTGGCAGGCAAGGATCCGGCACGCGTCACCCAGATTTTCAATCACCTCGACAAGGATGCCAGCGGTTCGATCTCGCTGGATGAATTCAAGCTCCGTCGACACGTGAAGTGAGGTCTATACATCCCCCGCCCCCCTGGAAACACAAATAGGGCAACTCGCTGTGGCGGGTTGCCCTTTTTCGTTCCACACAAATCGCGACCTTTCAGGCCGCCAATCCTTTACCCCGTCAGACCCAGGCCGTTGGCCTAGGCTGAGGGATGACGCACCGTTG
>JAYWDF010000366.1:0-5896 GCA_043779985.1 Akkermansiaceae bacterium
TCATGCTTCACCTCGTCACAGCCGTCCTCGTGATTTGCGCGGTGGTCGCCGGCTTGGCGCTTGCCCGCTTGGTCGCGAACTGGTTTGCAAACCGCTGAGCGTCAAGCTCGCGACGCCTTTTGCAGGAGCCGGAGCCGCTCCAGCGCGGCGCCGCTTGAGATCATTTCCCGGGAGATCGCGATGCCGTCGCCCAGGTGGTCCGCCAAGCCCGCACAGGCGAGCGCCGCACCGGAATTCATCAAGACGATGTCGCGCTTCGGGCCGGTTTCGCGACCGGCGAGGATGGCTTCGAGAATCACGGCATTTGCCTTGGCATCGCCGCCTTGAAGGTCGCTGACCTCCGCGTTCCGCAGCCCGAAATCCTGCGGTCGGATCTCTTCGTCTTCCTGATCTTGAAACAAACCGGACTTACAGATCCGCGTCGGGCCCATCAGGCTGATTTCATCCACGGCACGACCGTCGCCCGTGGTGCCGTGGACCACCCACGCACTCTCCCGACCGAGGCGTTGCAGGATTTCGGCGAATGCTGGGCACAACTCACGCGAGAACACCCCGACTAACTGACACTGCGGCCGCGCCGGATTCAGAAGCGGCCCGATCAGGTTGAAAATTGTTTTCACGCCCCTCGCCGCGAGGGATTTACGCACCGCGACGACCGCCTTGAACGCCGGATGATACATCGGTGCGAACATGAATCCCAGCCCCGCCGTCTCAACGCAATTACGGAACTCATCTGCCGGAAAATCAATGCGCACGCCCAAGGCCTCCAGCACGTCCGCGCCACCGCTTTTCGAGGTGATGCCGCGGTTGCCGTGCTTGACCACTACTGCTCCAGCCGCCGCCGCGATGAACATGGCGGTGGTGGAAACGTTGAAAAGATCCAGCTGATCCCCCCCGGTTCCGCAGACGTCGAGCGTCGGTCCATCCAACTCCAACAGCCCGAGATGCGGGTCGACCGCGTGCTCGAGAAACGCTTCCACGAAGCCCGCAATTTCGTCGGGAGTCTCGCCCTTGCGTGCGAGAGCTTCGAGCAGCCGCTCCTTTTTCGCGTCAGCCGCGGCTGGATCCAACAGGAGCTCGGCAGCCACCTCCACCTCACGCGAGGAAAGGTCCTGTTTTTCTTCGAGGTGGTGAATCAAGGCGTCCATGGCCGGAGCCTAGACCGGACTCGGATAAACCACCAGAACGAACGATGAAAAACAGGCTGCGTCAGTCAGAGTTCCCGTGCTCGCCCCATCCCGGCATGCACTGATCTCCCATAAAAAAGCCCGTGACCGGCAAAGGCCACGGGCGGTCACCCGAAGGACAAGAGTCAGTCCATTTTCAGCTTCTTATTCGCCTGGCCGTTGGGCGAGTTGCCGAAGACCTTGTTATTGCCAAAGGAGTAAATCAAACCGTTACCAGTGCGGCTGAGACCGGCACCCACGTTGAATGCCACGGTGCTTTCCGTAAGATAAGCCGCCGCGCCCGGACTAACGACGAGACCGACGCCGCAGCCTTCAATGCGGGTGTGCGCGAACTTGGCCGCAGTCGCCGCACCGCTGCCCGGAGTGAGTGTCACCCCGGCCGTGCCGCATTCGTGAATGAAGCAATCGTTGATCACCACTTGGATCCCGGTGACGGCCGTGGTCGTGTCACTCACGCCCGTGGCGAAGCCCTTGATCCGGCAGTTTTCGAGGTAAACTGCGCCGGCGCTCAGGATTTTAACCCCGATCAAGCCCGTCCCGGCCCCTTCGATTTGCAGGTTTCTCAGGACCACGACATCCGTCGCAGCCGCATTGATGACAATGCCATTGGTAGCGGAACCCAAAATACTGCCCTCGAACCCGCCGCCATCAATCGTGATGGACTTGGTAATCGTCACGGCGCCGAAACCACCGGGATCTAGGACGCTAATGACTCCGTTCGCAGCGGTCTTGCTGATCGCGCCTGCAAAGGTCTTGCCCGGTGCGGTGCGGCTGCATGGGTTGGCGTCATCCCCCACCCCGGAGACCCAGGTGCGGGTGGCTTGGGCGAATGCCGTGTGACCGACGGCGAAGGAGGCGAGTGCGATGAGGAGTGGATAGCGTTTCATATCGACCTGAGAAGAATCATGCCCCACGCCCGAATGCAAGGCCCAAGCTACGAAGGGCATGCTTGCGAAACGATTCTACTAGAACGGCTCATCGTCGTCCCACGATTCCGCATCGCCAACCTGCCATTCCTCGACCAGTTCTGGCGGGAAGTCATCGAGAAAGCGTGAAGGTCGGCAGATGACGTCGCCGGAGTAGGACTTCGGGTTCATCATTGGATAGGTCAGATAGAGATCGTCCTTCGCCCGGGTGAGGGCGACATAGAAGAGCCGCCGCTCCTCTTCCAACATCGGCAGGTCCTCCGCTTCCAGGATGCGTCCGTTAGGAAACTGCCCGTCCACCAGCCAGATCAGGAAGACGACTTTCCACTCCAGCCCTTTGGCCTGGTGGATCGAGGAGAGTGTGACTTTTTCATCATCGCGCTCGCTCTTGTCCCCGGTGGGCTCGCCATCCACCGAGCTCATCAGCGAGAGCTGGGCGAGGAATTCCTGGATGTCGTCGAAGGTGCCGCCGTATTGCGAGAGTTGTTCGATGTCGCTGCGGCGGTTCTCGAAGTTGTCGAAACTCGCTTGCAGATACTCATCATAGAGCCCCTCGAGGATGCTGAAAATCATGTCCGACGGCCGGGCGAATTCGCCATCCGGCGTCAGTTCGTCCATTACATAGCAAAGCTGTTCCCAGTGCTTGAGCGACTTCTTCGGCACCTTGAATTTGAGCAACAAATCCGACCACTTCGGCGGCACCTCGTCGTTGCTCGCCCAGCCGCTTTTCAGCCACTCGTTCCACAGCTTCTGCGCCGCCATCGGCCCGCAGCCGGGGAGCAGATTGACCATCCGCAGGAAGCTCACCTCGTCGCGGCGGTTCACCACGAAGCGCATGAAGGCGGAGATGTCCTTGATGTGCGCCTGCTCGAAAAACCGCAGCCCGCTGGTAATCGCAAAGGGAATCCCGCGCACGGTTAGCTCCATCTGGATTTCCAAACTCTGGAAATGCGCGCGATACAGCACCGCCATTTGTTCGAGCGGAATCCCCTCCTCCCGCAGCTCCAGCATCCGCTGCGCGATGAACGCCGCCTGGCTGCGCGGGTCCTCCAGCGCCACGAGCGCCGGCTTCACGCCGCTGCCTTCCCGCGAGGAATGCAGGTCCTTCTCGAAGCGGCCCGAATTCGCACGGATCGCCGCATTGGATAGATCGAGGATTTCCGGCACGCTGCGGTAGTTGGTCTCGATGGTAAACACCTGCGAGCCCATGTAGCGCTTGGGAAAACTCAGGATGTGATCCATGTCCGCACCGCGCCACGAGTAGATCGACTGCGCATCGTCGCCCACGGCCATCAGGCTGTTCGCGGCTCCCACCAGCAGGTCGATCATGCGACCCTGCACCGAGTTCGTGTCCTGATACTCGTCCACCAGCACGTGCCTGAACTTCTGTTGATAGAGCTCCAGCACGTCCGGCTGTTCCTCGAACAAGCGCACGGTCATCACCAGCAAGTCGTCGAAATCCATCGAGTTCGTCGCTAGTTTTTTCGCGATGTAGCCGGTGCGGACGAGTTCGATTTTCTCCGTCCAGTCGTAAAAGCGATCATAGCGCGCCGCGATGACTTCTTCCAAGGTCGCGCCGGTGTTTTCAATGAGGCTGAACATCGAGGCGAGGATATCGGACTTCGGGAAGCGGCGCTCCTTGGTGTCGATGTCGCAGCTCGCAATGACCGAGGACAGCAGCGATTTCTGGTCATCGCGGTCGAGGATCGAGAACGAGCGGTTGAATCCAAGATCCTCGGCATGTCGGCGCAGGATCCGACTACCAATCGAGTGGAAAGTTCCGGCCCACAGGTCCGAGGTGTCGTGGGGGACCAGGTCGCGGACCCGCTCGATCATTTCCCGCGCCGCCTTGTTGGTGAAGGTGAGGAGCAGCACCTGCTTCGCCTCGATCCCGTGATCGAGCAACCAGGCGACCCGGTAAGTGAGCGTGCGGGTCTTCCCCGAACCGGCCCCGGCGATGACCAGGGCCTTCCCCGGCGGCGATGACACCGCTTGGTATTGCTCCGCATTCAGCGCCGCCACGTAGTCGATGCCTGAAGCCGCAACCTTTTGCGGGCGATGAAGAGTGTATTGACGAGCCATGCGCGGGACCACCCTGACAGCGGATGCCTCCGAGGGCAACCGGTATGCTTCAGGGCCCGGTGCATCTTTGAGATTTCGGAAATCGCCCACCGGTGTCGCCGGGCGGACAGGAGTGGTGGAAATTTTCGGCGGCTTTCCAATGGCCAAGCCGTCCGGCCCGCTTGCATCGTTCCCGCATGATTGTGCCTTGGCTCGCCTTTATCGGATTCGTTTTACTCATGCTCGCGCTGGATCTCGGCGTCTTTCACCGGAAGTCCCATGTAGTCGGATTTAAGGAATCCATGACCTGGTCTGCCGTCTGGATCACCCTCGGACTTTCCTTTTCCGGACTCGTCTACCTCGCCTATGAGAACCATTGGTACGGCCTCGGCATCGGCCTCGATGCGGTGGACGGACTCACCAACAATGGCAAGCTCGCCGCCACCAAATACCTGACCGGCTACGTGGTGGAAAAATCGTTGAGCGTGGATAACATTTTCGTGATCGCCATGGTCTTCGGTTCGCTCGCGGTGCCCGCCCGCTATCAGCACCGGGTCTTGTTTTGGGGCATCCTCGGTGCCTTGCTGCTGCGCGGGGCCATGATCGGCGTGGGTGCGGCGCTGGTGCAGAATTTCCACTCGGTGCTCTATATTTTCGGCGGCTTCCTCATCCTCACGGCCCTCAAGATGTTATTCATGAAGGAAAAGGAGGAGCACCCGGAAAACAACCCGATCGTCCGCTGGCTCAAGAAGCATTTCCCGATCACCCGTGACTATCACGGTGACCACTTCATGGTGAAGGCCGGCAGCCACAAGTCCCACGAAGCGGCAGAACCTGGCGCGGCGCTTGTGAGGGATCCCGTAGTCGAGGCCGCCCCACTGGGAAAATGGCTGCTCACGCCCCTGGCCGTCGCATTGCTGCTGGTGGAAATCACCGACTTGATCTTCGCCGTGGATTCGATTCCTGCGATTTTCGCGATCACCGCGGACCCGTTTCTTGTGTTCACCAGCAATGTCTTCGCCATCCTCGGGCTGCGCTCGCTCTACTTTGCGCTGGCGGGGATGATCACCCAGTTCCGCTACCTCAAGCCCGCACTGTCGCTGATATTGTTAGTCGTGGGGGTGAAAATGCTTGCCGCGAAGTGGCTCAAGCTGTGGCTCGGCGACTCGTTCAACCTCACCATCCTCGCTCTGATCCTGGGCATCCTCGCGACCGGCGTGGTGACCTCGTGGCTGGTCCGGCCGGCAAGAGCCTCGGACTAACACTCAATCCTCCGGTTTCCCGAGGGCGATGAGCACCAGCGAAGGCACGGCGATCGGTTTCCCCACCAGCAAGTCCTGCAGGAGATTTTGCAACCACGGGCGGGATGCGGAGACACTCTCCACGAGCAAGGCGTGCTCGCCGCTTTTCCCGGTGATTCGATAGCGCTCGATGTGAATGGCGACGGGAAGCGCCTCGCCCTCCAACAGAATCTCGGCGGTGATGGATTTCTCCCGACTGCGAATCCGGAGATCAATGAGCTTGCCATAGCGGTCGAGCCGGGAGGCGAGCATCGATTTCGCCGCGGTGGAGGTGAGGGTGTCTTTGATGCCGCTGAACATGGTGGAGTCAATCTACCGGTAGACCCCGGCATTGCAACCGGGTTTCCCTCAGGCCATGTCCTTGCTTCCTGATCCGCGACGACTCAGGATGACTGCCCCATGAGTTTTGACCGACTGGCAC
>JAYWDF010000367.1:0-1943 GCA_043779985.1 Akkermansiaceae bacterium
GAGATCAGGTTCTCGTATCAAATGTCTATCAACCAGCCCGCTGAGATTTTAACAATTTAACGGAAAGAAGAATTCCCCCCATCTGCTCTTGAAAATCCAATCTTTAATTCATCCACCCGAAAAATAGAGTCGGAGCCACTTGTAGTCGTTCTTCCAACCCGGAATCCAATTCTCCCAAAGTAGATAGGGGGGCCGGAAATTTGCCCAACATAGCTATTGGAATAGGTTGTTGTTGCATCAGGGTTGAAACGGATCGCAGCAGAGGATGTAAGCTGAGGATCTTGAATTTTCATTACAATCAACATTGGATCGCCAAATGGTTGAGACGGAATGGCATTAAAGGCTCCACTTGTCCCTTTAAAATAGAATGCTCCTGCTTGACGGTCAATATCTGGCACAAGTCTTATGACTTCAGCTCCAGTCGAACCTCGATACAAAAGTAAGTCGAGAAAGCCTCCACCAGTGCCAACACTATCGATACTGAGTAGAAAGCTGATATAAAAGGGTATGTCGAAAGGAGTGTAATCTCGATAGGCTAACGACGATCCTGTTGAGGTTCTTAGGACAAGTGATTGTTTTTGTCCGTTCGTGGTTCCCATGCCTGGAGACTTCATGGCAAAATCCGGGCGGTTGTCTTTGATGGCAAGGCGATCCGAATTATCCACCATCCAAAAGCCACTCCACTGACCCACTCCCGAATTGGAACCGCCCGAAAATGGCGCTACATTAAAGGCTTCAAAGGTTTCTTGCGCGATCGGTTGAGCAAAGGTGGCAGTTTGTTCGCAGAATAAGGCCACAAGGAAAAACAGCGGGTTGAACGCCAAAAAAATATGATGCCTGAAGTGCTTTTTCATGGGATTTCGTTTTCGGCTTTTGGGGGTCGTAAAAATGTCAAAGTATCCTCTGATGGTTGAACACTCACAAAGTTACAGTTCTAGCAAAAATTGTAAATAGAGTTAGGCCGCGCGCGGTAACATTTTGAGGTCGGATTTCAACCTTCCTCGGAGATCAATTTTTTACCCGCAGGGCGAGGGAGTTCGCCATTTGCAGCAAGAATTGTGGCCTGTTCGTGGAGGGTCCGGGCGCTTTCATCGCCCAGCCACTGGTGGCGGTCGCGGGTGTAGTCGCCCGTTCCCTCTTCGTATTGCTGGATAAACCGGGCGTAGTCCACCGGACCCAGCTCGCGGATGAGGATGGCTTTTGCCTTCTGATTAAGTGCAGCGCTGAGTGTCATGGCAGTGAAATAATGTCGATGGGGTTGAGGAGGTTTATCATCAGTTGGCTGGAATGTCACTTCGATTTTTTGAGCAGTCCATCGTCGGTGGTCACCAGATAGTCGCATCCCACAGCTTCGGCGGCGGCGATGTGGAGGGCATCGAAACCTGAGATGCCAATGCTTTCGAATTCCGCCGCCCTGCGGGCCACGGCTTCGGATACCGTGACATGGAGTCCCGTGTATTCGGTCATGGCGAGGGTGTCGGCGCGTTTGTCTTGGCGGGGGTTGCGGGTCAGTTCCAAGCTCAAATAGTCACTGGTGACGATGGTGAAGCGACCTAAGCGGGATTCCTACAGGATCCACTCGACCGCTTCCGCCTCCAACCGGACACGGATCTGCGAGAGATCGTCGAAGGGACGGTTGAAGCAACAGGAGTCGAGATAGAGCAGCGTGGGATGTTTTATGGATGTGCGACGGGGTCAGACATGAATGGCGCTAACTTAAGGGCCGTTGGGGATAATGTAATGTTAGATTTTCTGTGGGTTGGCTTGATTGCTGCTCATTGACCATCAATGACTTCCATAACGCCCATGTTTCCAGGCTGGCACCGAAAACTTTACGGCCGGAGACCTGTCCGGCCCGGTGTTGCAATGCGGCGCAAAGCTGTTGATCTCAGTTCGCTTTGTCTTCGTCAGGCCAAGGATCTCTTCGGGGATTTGCTTGCCGT
>JAYWDF010000368.1:0-1939 GCA_043779985.1 Akkermansiaceae bacterium
CCGCTTGATCAAATCCAACGGCTGGCCGGATCACGTTCCCGGTAAATCTCCTCGACGCGGCAACCCTAACAAGCCATCTATTCAGAAATACTCGTTCCGCATTCCCATCAAGCCGACGATATCGGCAACGCCCGAGTTGCGTGGCGGCTGGTGGTGGGGCGTCGCACTCAATGGCGTCCCCTTCGAGCCGGGCACGGCTGAGACATGGAATAATGATCGCCAGTCCGGATGGCGCTACGAGGCCGCAACCGGCTTTCTCAACCTCGGCCTTGACGAACATAACGCCCATGTCCAGCCAAACGGCTCCTACCACTATCATGCGCTGCCGACAGGACTCGTGGAACGCTTGGGGGGCGAAGGAAAGAAGATGCTCCTCATCGGTTGGGCTGCGGACGGCTTCCCCATCTACTCAGCCTGGGCTTACGCCGATCCAAACGACGCGACAAGCGGGCTACGTCAAATGAAGTCCAGCTACCGCCTCAAGCATGGACCACGGCCGACAACGGTAGGTGGACCCGGCGGGTATTTTGACGGCCGATTCACCCAGGACTTCGAGTTCGCGAAGGAAGAGGGCAATCTTGACGAATGCAACGGCCGGACCGGTGTGACGCCCGAATTTCCTAACGGCATATACTATTATTGCATCACTCCGGCATTTCCGTTCGTTCCGAGGAAATGGCGAGGTGTTCCGGATGCAAGTTTCAACAAGGGAGAGAACGGTCCCACCCGTGGATCGCGAATGGCTCACGAGGGCCGTCCACCGCGGGGAATTCCGGAGGGAGGGCCGGATTCCATCCCGGCAGCGTCGCCATTCAAGGCACCTGTTTTTCCAGTGCTCACAGCGCTTGATCTCGACAAAAACGGCATTTTGGACACATTGGAGCTCACCAGAGCCTCTCAATCCCTTCGGTCGCTCGACTGGAATGCAGACGGGAAATTGACCGCCGATGAGTATCGTCCGAAGCCCGGCGCTCCTAGCCCCTGAGACCAAAACTCGCAATTCAAAGCCCACAATGCCAACTGGACCCGCAGGCCTACGGCGCCTGAAACTCTAACATTATGCGGCAATTTCTTCGCCTATGCGCCGGTCTGGCGGGCTCTATGATCACGGCCGGTGCTCACCCGAATTTACAGAACACCCTATGGATTCAGTGCGAATCCACCCTGGTCCGGATCACCCTGAACGTATCCGTCAAGGAGCTAACCGTTGTCGAAGGCGTTCAAGGCCTGCCTGTAGGAGGAGTTGGGAGACTCGATACCGCCGCCCTCAAACGCGCTGCGGAACATCACCGGGACTATGTGCTGAGTCATTTACGAGTGACTGCTGCATCGATACCCCTCGGCGGAAAAATCACCGCCGTCACCTCGCCTCCGTTCTTTGCCGACCCCACCCAGACATTCTATCAGTATGAAATCGAGTATCCTTTCATCGGGACGCCTCCTGCGCAAATCGAACTGTTTCACGACATGCTCAAGGAATGGCCATACGCCGCAGGCACCGCATGGGACGTCAGCTACGTCGTCCGACCACGGCACCCGGAAGGCAATGAGACAAGCTCGTGTTTGCTGAGCTTCCAACACGCCACGAGCATCCCCACCGACTGGGAAGATCGAGCTCCGGCTTCAGCATCACCCGTAAGGCCAAACGCCGGCACTCATTACGGCTGGCGGACTCTTGGCGAGTATTTCCGCCATGGACTCCTCCACATCCTCACCGGCTACGACCACCTATTATTTCTAGCAGCACTCGTCATCGCCACCCTCAGTTTTTGGGAGATGGGCAAAGTCATAGCCGCATTTACCCTCGCCCACACCTTGACCCTGGCGCTTTGTGTTTTCGGAATCTTCCGGCTCCCCTCCTTCATCGTGGAACCCGTCATCGCACTGAGTATTATTTTTGTCGCGCTCGACAACATCCTGCGCCCGCAACGCACCCATT
>JAYWDF010000369.1:0-5870 GCA_043779985.1 Akkermansiaceae bacterium
GGAATGCGGAAAATTTTCTGGTTCGACGGGTCGCGCGCGAGTTGCCCAGATTTAAATCCGGCGACGTCGATCACGTTGTAGGGCTCATAAGGACTGAGCACTTGATCTGGATTCGCCGTGCGTTCCGCCGTGGGGTAGCCGCCGGTGCTTGCCGGAGGCCGTGAAGGCGCCGGTTGCGATGGATAGGGCTGGGGTTGATAGGGCTGGGGTTGATAGGGCGGAGGGGAGATGTCGTTCCGATCGTTCCGCTCGCTTAAGTCGTCATATGGACGCACTCGCTCGGGCCGGTCGAGACGATCCCGTCGGTAATGGGACGGCGGCATGTCGAGAGGAGGAAAGCAGGACGCTAAACCCGCCAAGCTGGCAGCGGCGATGGGGAATAACAATTTTGACATGGACTTGGGACGCTATTTGGCGGGGGTTTATTCGACTCGGCAGGAGCGGGCGATCAGATGTTTCGAAAGAATCGCCAACTTGCGCGCCTTCGAAACACTGTAGCGCTTTTTGAAAATATGGAAATGATCATTGCGCATTTTATCGAGCAAGACGTGATAAATTTCCCCCATGATCGTCGCAGGTAACAAAGCATCGCGGTCTCTGGCAGGAAGCAGGGCGGCAGCGTCGTTGAAATATTTCTCCGCGCGGTCAGCCTCGTAGGCCATCAGGGCCAGAAAGCGCTCGTCGCGCACCCGACCGACGAGGTCCAGCTCGGTGTATTGAAAACGGGCGAGATCCTCCAGCGGAAGATAGATCCTCCCGCCGTTCGACAGGTCTTCCTCAATATCCCTCAGAATATTCGTGAGCTGCAAGGCGTGGCCAAGTGCGACCGCGTAGCGCTCCGAAGCGGGGTCCTGGCAGCCGAAGATCCGAATCGAAACCAGTCCCACCGCGGAAGCGACTTTCCAGATGTAGCCTGAAACATCAGCCCAGGTTTCAAATCGCTGGGGCTGGAGATCCATCCGGCAGCCGTCGATAATGGCGACGAGCAACTCGTTGGGAATCTGCCGGCGGTCTCGCAGGGAAATGACTTCCTGTTGGAAAGCATCGGCGGATTTAAAGGCGCTTGTGATTCCAGTTTTCCAGCCATCGAGCGATCGGGCGCGATCTTCCGCGGCCACCCCCGGGTCATCCGCCAGATCATCGATCGTCCGGCAGAATGCGTAGAATATCACCATGTCCTCCCGCCGTTCGCGCGGCAGGATCTTCAGGGCGAACGCCAGATTCGACTTCGCCTTGTGGGTGATTTCCGACGCGATCGACACGGCATCAATGGATGAAGCCCCAGTGGCCGGTGGTGATGGGCCAAAGGGTAAAGAGCGCCGGACCTACAAGATTGAATTCTTTCACTGGACCCCAGTATCGCGAGTCCAGGGAGTTGCCACTGTTATCCCCGAGGGCTGCATACTCACGCATGCCCGGGCGGGCTTCCGCTTTCAAATGGATCGTGTTGCTCGGCTTCACCAGCAGCGGAGGGTAGCGGGAGCCGCCGGGATTCGCCAGTGAATAGCCTTTCAATCCCGGTTGGTTGAAGAGCGGCAGATTGTAAACATTTTCAAATCCGGGTTCATGCGCGATCTTCCCGTCGATCAGAACATGGGGCGGTGAAATGGAAAGCGTATCTCCAGGAACGGCCCCGAGGCGCTTGATGTAGTGGGTTGCGTCTTCCTGAGCTGCGATCTCGCCGCGTTTGGCGCCGGCACTTTTCTTCGTGCCCTCGATGCCGATCGTGTTGAAGACAAATACCTCGCCGCGCTTTGGTTTGCGGAAATGATAGGTAAACTTGTCAACCAATACGAGATCTCCCGTATCGACAGCGCCTTCGCAAACGACCGTACCCTTGGGCATCACCCCTCGGTTTGCGCGAACTTCCCGGATGGCATTTTCGAGCCCGAGATCGTTCAGCGGTCCCATCGGAGCCGGGAGACGCATGGAACTCCCATCCGCAAAAACCAGTTCCGAGCGACTGAAGAAATGCATGAACTGCGTATCCTTGAGGTCCATGACCTGACGGTCGCGGTCGTTCACCTCATAGACGTAGGTTCTGCCGCGTAGCGCCTTTTCAAGCAGGCGCTGGGGGAGGCTCGGCCATTGGTCACGCTTCAAGGGGGTGCCGATGATGCCGTTGAGAGTGGGCTGCATCGACCCGGTGGGAATACGGAACGGTTGCAAGTAGTAAGCGCGCAAGCCAAGTGCGATCACGATGGCGACAAACATGACCTCCACGTTCTCTTCGAACCAGCCCAGCGGCTTCTCATGGGGCAGGGAGTTCTCGCACACCGCCCGGATCTGTTTTGAAGCCTCATTTACCTTGGCCTGATCTTTGGATTGGATCGCCGCCACCAAGTCAGCCCGGCGGGAGTCGATCTCAGCCACGCGCTCGGGCTTCAATAAATCGCGTTTGTAATCGACAAATTTCCGCGCGCCCTTGACCAAGTGCTGGGCCTCCTTTTTCCACTTCGGCGTGAACATGCGCGGAGTCTCATGGCGGATTCCGCTGACTGCAAGCGTGGAGAGCATCCGAAAAAGGCAAAAGCCCGGAAGCGCCAAAGCTCGGGCTGTCCAGCGATACCGCCCCGGATTCGTATTAAAACGGACCGTTATAGTCAAAAAATCGCTTGCCTTGAAGTTGTGCGACGGTGAGCGGCTTGCACGGGAAGTCGGCGAATCTCGGTCATGAGGGGATTGCGTGGTCAATCCTGTGCCCTACCGTCGCCCCTTCGAGTAGGGGAATGGTCAAGGAGGGGACAGCTTTAGCCGGAACGAGAAGGCTTGGGATTTAGCGCGTTTTGGCGGGTTGTTCCTGTTCTCCGCACTTGAGGAGTGCCTTGCGCCTTACCCGCCGCGGCGTCTCGTACGGGATCAGGGTATCGGTCGGGACGGGCTGAGTTTCTTCCAGTCCGATTCAGAAATACAGCAGGGATCAGCTGCGACCCAATGACTAGGCGCGATTTCCTTAAGTGAGAGATCGGTGCCGATGGTGCCCGGGTAGAGCGGGTGACCCATGCGGTGGCCGAAGGCGCTGCCGGCCGGCGGATCGATGGGTGAGGGGACGTCACCCTCGAGAAGGATTTTTTGGCGGCGCGCCTTGGGATCGTGGGAGGGGATGGCGGAGAGCAGCGCCTTGGTATAGGCGTGGCGCGGGTCCTGGTAGATCGCATCAGCCGTCGCAAGTTCCACGATTTTCCCGAGATACATCACAGCCACCCGATCGCTGACGTGCTTTACTACGGAGAGGTCGTGCGCGATGAAGAGATAGGACAGTCCGAAATCCCGCTGAAGCTCGACGAGCAGATTGAGGATCTGGGATTGCACGGACACATCGAGGGCTGACACGGGTTCGTCGCAGACGATCAGCTTCGGTTTCAAAGCCAGCGCGCGGGCGATGCCGATGCGTTGCCGTTGCCCTCCTGAAAACTCAAAGGAGTAACGCTCGGCGGCAGTGGTTGGCAGGCCGACCCGGTCTAGCAAGCCATTGACCCATTGAACGCGTTCCGCGCGGGTGCCGAGGCCGTGAATGACAAAGGGTTCTTCGATGATCGCCCGCACACTCATCCGCGGATCGAGCGATTCCGCAGGATCCTGGAAGATCATTTGAAAATTGCGCCGCAACGGCCGCAGGGAGTGCTGGCTGGCATGGCTGATCTCATGTCCCTCAAACTGAATGGCGCCGGCGGTCGGCTTGAGCAGGCGCACGATGGCCTTTCCGAGCGTGGATTTACCGCAGCCGGACTCGCCCACCAAGCCGAGTGTTTCGCCAGCAGCGATTTCTAACGAAACGCTGTCGACCGCGCGGACGGCGCCGGTCTGGCGCCGCATGACGCCGGCGCGCACCGGGAAATGGACTTGAAGGTCCTGGACGGAAAGCAGTGGGGTGGCGTTCACGGGTGATAGCATTCTGGACAGGTTTCCACCCAGTGGCCGGGTGAGACTTCGGCGAACTTGGGACGCTCGCGGGTGATGGCTGTGTTGCGGCCCATGCGTTGGCAAAAGCGGCAGCCGTGCGAGAGGTCTGCTAGAGCGGCGACCATGCCGGGGATGGTGTTGAGAGTGGACTTCGATGGGGTATCAAGGGTGGGGATCGACCGGAGGAGGCCCTTGGTGTAGGCGTGCAGGGGATTTGAAAATAGTTCCTCTGCGCTCGCTCTCTCGACGACGCGCCCAGCGTACATGACGACGACATCATCGCAAGTCTCTGCGATGACGCCGAGGTCGTGAGTGATGAGAATGGTGGACATCCCCATTTCCGACTGGAGGCGACCCATGAGATCGAGAATCTGCGCCTGCACGGTCACGTCTAGCGCCGTGGTCGGCTCGTCGGCGATGAGTAGTGCGGGGCGGCAGGCGAGCGCGATGGCGATCACCACCCGTTGGCGCATTCCGCCGGATAGATGGTGCGGATAGTCCTGCATCCGCAAGCCGGGGGCGGGGATGCGGACGAGTTCGAGCATCTCCGTCGCGGCATCCCACGCGTCCTTTTTCGAAAGGCTTTTGTGAACTCGAAACACCTCCGCGACTTGACGGCCGATGCGGTGCACCGGGTTGAGAGCCGCCATGGGTTCTTGGAAGATCACGCCGATTTCTCCGCCGCGGACTCGTTGAATTTCCTTGGCACTGGCTCGAACGAGATCGTGGCCTTGGAAATAGACATGCCCTCCAAGGATTTTCCCGGCAGGCTGGGGGAGCAGGCGCACGATCGACATGGCCGTCACACTCTTGCCGCAGCCGGACTCGCCGACGATGCCCACGGTCTTGCCTGCGGGCACGGTGAAGGACACGTGATCGACGGCTCGGAGCAGGCCACGGTCGGTCTCGAAGGAGGTGATTAGCTGGTCCACCTCAAGGATGTTTTCCGTTTCTGGAATCATGGCACTTCGGTGGCTGGGGTGGGTTTCACGCGGTAGTCTTCGACGGTGCGAGTTGTTTCACCGAAGGATTTCCCGGTGCGGCGGGCGGCCTGGGTCTCGGCCTTCACGGCATCATCTACCCAGAAAACGAACACTTCATGGGGATCATAAACGACTGGCGGGCTGAAATGGGTGGTCTCGCAGTCAGGCCATTTCACCCAGCGCCACGAGCCGATGCGCACGAAGTCCACCGAGTAACCAGGGACGAAGATCGCCTCGTCATGCATGATCCGTTGGAGTTTCCATGCGGCCTCCTTGAGCTCGTCCGCGGTGCTGGCGGTGCGGACCTTGTCGCACAGGACATCCGTATCGGCGCGGTGCCAGGCGAAGGTGTTGTTGGTCTGCGGCTTGAGATTTCCCTTCTCGTCGATTGCATTGGTGGAGTGGAGGAATTGATGGAAATCGGGAACCGGCGGGCCGATCAACCAACTGCCGAGCGCCATCTCGTGCTGCTTCTGCATTTCTTTTTTATAGGCCACCGTGTATTCGAGTCCGTCGAGGCGGAGTTCGAATCCACAGGCTTTCGCTTCTTCCCGCAAGATTGCGAAGATCCGGTCGACCTGCGGCATGGCCGGGTAGGTGACGGAGACCGAGAGTCGCGTGCCATCGGGCTTTGCAAGAATGCCGTCCCTTCCTTCCTGGGTGTATCCCGCCTTGGCGAACGCGGCGCGCGCGGCATCGATGGAGAATGGCCGCGCGACGATGGAAGGATCACTGAAGGTGACGAATCCCTCGTTGAAGGCATTCAAGCGCTGATAGTCGCCCCGGAACATGACATCGATGACTTTCTGCCAGTTCATGGCATGCTGGATGCCGATACGGACATCGAGATTGTCCAAGGGAGCCTTGCTCACATTCAGATAGAGGCCGCGCGGGACCTTTGGGTATCTGTTATAGAACGTGACTCGTTCGATATAGCCCTTGTAGACGGGATCGATCTCGGACTTTTCATACCACAGCTGGGGG
>JAYWDF010000370.1:0-15468 GCA_043779985.1 Akkermansiaceae bacterium
AGCGCCGGTCCACCACCCGGCTGATGCAGTGGTAAATCGCCGGCTTCGTCCGTGAATCCTTCCACGGCACGATCCATCTCCTGCGGTTGCTCACGCTCACGCTCATGAACCGAATCGTTGCTTAGAAAAATCGGCAGCGCAAGTGCATTTTAATTAAAAGCCTGACTTTTAATAATAGCCTTCAGTAATAGCTCGTCATAATTCAAGCCGTCGTTAGAGGAGAAGCTGCGGGTTCGACCCGCAGCTTCTCCGGAAATGGTCAGTGTGACCTGCTTGGCATTGCCGCATCGGACATTGCACGTGTTTTCCCGGGAGGGCCCATTTCATGAGATCCAGTCGACTGTGTATCGGCACAAGACGATGCCATGAATGCGATGGCAAGGAGTCCCAAAGCGGCGGCAGCAGTTTTGATGTATGTTTTCATTGTTTTTGTTGGTTTCTCCGGTTGTCGGTGTCACGCGAATTGCAGCTACAGGGATGAAACCTCTATCTGGCGATCCTTCCGATGTAATATTTATAGCCGATGTTATCCGCTTCCTCCACGCATTTCTTCCGAAAGATAGTGCATTTCTTCGGTGACTCCAGGCCGAGCATTGGGGTCAGCAAGTTTCATCGGTAGAAGTTTTCAGGATGGATTTGGAGGCCTATTTTCAACGGCTTTTTGCCGGTTGATTATTGTGTTAGGGTATCGGGTTTGAGGAACGGGTCCAAGGTAGGATTTGCCGATCTCCCATTCTTCGGAAGGTTCCAACAGGATGGCCGTGACTAGGCGTAGGACAGATTTTTCGTGGTTTTCGAACGATCCGAAATCATCAAAATGCTGCTAGCGTGAGGTTTCGAGTTTGCTCGATGGGCATTTAAAGCGGCAGCCGCGGCGCCTTTGATCAAGGCGGTGAAAGGCGCGTGAGGCGGGCCGGGTCTCCTTTTATGCGGACTTCATGGACTTGGGCGATTCTGAGCTCGCCCTTGCTTGTGGGTTTCTGCCGTGCTTGTGGGGAGGACGGATTGCGGCAAGCATGGGTTGCATTCGGGGAACATCGGGATCAAGACTCGCGCGTGAATCCGGCACTAGAAACCATGATGCTCGTCTTCTCGGCGGAGGAGGCCTTGGCCGTGCCCAGGCGGGCGCTGTTCCTGGGGGCCGAGCCGCATGCCGCGCTGAAGGCCTGGCCGGAGTTGCTCGGATGGCAGCCGCTCAAGCCGCGGGCGGCGGCTTGGGAGCGTGCGGGACTTCCGCGCAGCGAGGGTCTGCCTGAGGGGAAATGGCCGGTCGTGCTGGTGCTCCCGGGGAAGTCGCGGGACGAAGCGCTGGCGTGGTTCGCGCTGGCGCGGGAAGGGCTGGAACCCGGCGGGAAATTGGTGGTGGCCATGCCGAACACTGCCGGCGCGGGACGGTTTGAAAAGGAGCTGGCCAAGGCCACCGGCGGCATCGTGTCGGTGCAAAAGCACAAGTGCCGCGCGTTTTATGCGGTGGAGGATGGCACGTGGAACGGGGGGATTTTCAAGGAATGGCGGGCGCTGGCGGAGCCGCGGGAGATTCCGGGTACGGAGTTCATGGTGGAGGCGGGGATTTTCAGCAGCGAGCACATTGATCCGGGTTCGCAGCTTCTCGCCGACCACTTGCCGGCGCACTTGCGGGGAAAAGTCGCGGATCTTGGCGCGGGCTGGGGGTTTCTATCGGATGCGGTGTTGAGGCGCTGCCCGAACATCGAGCGCCTGGATTTGTTTGAGGCGGATGCGCGGGCGTTGGCCTGCGCGCGCAAGAATCTGGCGCGCCACGAGCAGGCGCCGCTGCGCTTGAATTCGCCGCCGTGTTCTTCGGAAGATGAATCGGTCGCGCGTTTCCACTGGCACGACGTCACGACCGGGCTGCCGGACAGCTACGACGCGATCGTCATGAACCCGCCGTTTCACACCGGCCAGGCGACGGACGTGGATCTCGGGCGGGCGTTCTTGAAGGTCGCCGCGGCTTCGCTCAAGCGCGGGGGAAAATTGCTGCTGGTCGCCAACCGCCAACTCCCGTACGAAGCCGCTCTCGAAGCCAGCGGCCTCGCCTGGCGCAAACTCGCCGAAGACCGGATTTACAAAATCCTCTTCGCCGAGAAACGTTAATCCCATCCTTCATGAAACTCGTCAAACTCCTCGCCAACCTCGGCTACGGCTCCCGCAAGGAAGTCCAGCGGCTGATCCGCTCCGGTGCCGTCACCGATGCCAACGGGAACGTGCTGGGTGAAAACGAGGTGCCGCCCCACGACCAGATCCTTTTCCGCGGCGAGCTGCTGGATCCGCCCTTTCCGCTGGTGATCATGCTCAACAAGCCAGACGGCTACACCTGTAGCAGCGAGGATCCCGGCAGCACCATTTACGATCTCCTGCCGCCGCGGTTCGCCCAGCGGAATCCGGGGCTCAATCCCATCGGCCGGCTCGACAAGGACACCACCGGACTGCTGCTGATGACGGATGACGGGAAATTGCTCCACAAGATCATCCACCCGAAGTCGGAATGCTTCAAAGTCTATCATGCCACGCTCGACCGCTCGCTGGAAGGTCACGAGGGCGCGCTTTTCGCCTCGGGCACGCTGGAGTTGAACAGCGAGACCCGCCCAATGCTGCCTGCGAAGTTGGAAGTGTTAGGCGAAAAGGAGGCCCTGATCACGCTGCACGAGGGCCGCTATCATCAGGTGCGCCGCATGTTCGCCGCTGCCGGGAACCATGTCCTCGATCTCAAGCGAATCTCCATCGGTGGCTTGACGATGCCGGCGGATCTCGAAGAAGGCGACTGGCGGGCGCTGGAGCCAGAGGAGCTGAAGGCGCTTTTCGGCTGATTTTGGCTTGTAAGCCGTGGCAGGCACGACAGCTTGGGAGGATGAATCCGATCCTGCGTTTCCCTGTTCTCGGCACGGCTTTGGTGGCCGCCTGTTTCTGCACCAACGCTTTCGCGGCCGACGCGGTGGTTCCGACGGCCAAGGTCGCCCTTTTCAACGGCAAGGACACTGCGGGATGGGTGTCGTTCCTGAAGGACGGGGCCCCGGCGGACAAGACGTGGTCGGTGAAGGACGGGCTGCTCGTCTGCACCGGATCGCCCGTCGGGTTTCTGCGGACAGAAACGAGTTACCGCCAGTACAAGTTCACCGTCGAGTGGCGCTTCACCCAGCCCGGCAATACCGGAGTGGTCGTCCACATGACGCCCCCGGACGCCGTCTGGCCGCAGAGCATCGAGTGCCAAGGGAAGCATGAAAACCAGGGTGATTTCTACCTGTGGTCGGGAGCCACCGCCAAGGAAGGCGTGGCGATGATGGGGAAAGCCGGCGAGATCCGCGGTTACAAGATCGCCCGCGTGGGAGCGGATGCCGAGAAAGCGCCGGGCGAATGGAATACCTTCACGGTGGTCTGCGATAAGGACAGCGTCACCATTTTGGTCAATGGCCAGCAGGTCAACAAGGCAAGCGGAACGAGTCTCAGCTCCGGCTTCATTGGTCTCCAGTCGGAAGGCGGAGCGTTCGAGGTCCGCCAGGTGACGCTTGAACCGCTGTGATTTCCCTTGCGCGGGCCGCCGTGTTTTCTGCGTTCCTGCGCCTTGCCCCCCGCGAGTCTGGTGGCTAGCATCGGCTGCAGATGGCTTACGAATTGCTCGAATACGAACCGACACGCCGCCGCTGGGTCGGATTCTGGAGCATGATCGTGCAGCAAACGCTGAACGCCTTTAATGATAAAATGGCCCAGTTCACCCTCATCCCGCTGGGTGGCGCGGTCGGGTTTGTGCTGCTGATTCCCGCCGGCGCGGGCGTCACCGTGGATGTGCCGTCTGCGGCCGGGCTGATGATGGCGCTGCCGATGGTGCTTTTCGCCCCACTGGCCGGCTGGGTGAGTGACCGGTTTTCCAAGCGCGATGTGATGCTGGCCGCCTCGATCGTCCAAGCGCTGGTGCTCGCGGCGATCTGTGCGGCTGTCACGATGAAAAACATGCCGCTGGCGCTCTGCGGGTTCTTCGCCCTGGCGATGCAGTCCGCGTTCTTCAGTCCGGCGAAGATCGGGATCAACAAGGAGCTCGTCGGGTCCAAGCATCTCGGATTCGCCGCCGGCATTCAGCAAATGACGGCGATGTTGGCGATTCTAGCGGGGCAGATTTTTGCCGGTTGGCTGTTTGACTATCGCCTCACCCATCACGGCGGCGGGGTGAAAATCGCGTGGGAAGTCGCGCTGGGACCGCTTCTTTTGTTAGCCGCGCTGTCGCTGCCGGCACTGGCGATGGCGTGGGCGGTGCCGCGGGTGCCGGCGCAGGGCGGGCCGAAATTCACGGCGAAGTTGGCGGTCAGCCATTTCGCCAATCTAGCGGACTTATGGCGGGACGCCCGTCTGCGGCAGGCGTCCTTCGGCGTGGCGTTTTTCTGGGGCTTCGCGGCGTTTATCAATCTGTGGTCGGTGAAGCTGGCGCAGTTCATCACCCACGGTGGCGAAGGATTCGGTACCCTGTCGTCGATCTTCATGGCGGCTGCCTCACTCGGCATGGCTGCGGGGTTTGGCTTTGCGTCCTATCTGCTGCGCAAACGCATCGAACTCGGCTGGGTGCCGCTCGCGGGCCTAGCGATGACCGTCACGGCCGTTTGTCTGGCGTTCATGGCACCGGGCGGCCGGGTTTTCCTAACGACTCTCGGGTTGCTGGCCTTTTCCGGCGCCGTCTTTCTCGCTCCGCTCACCGCGTGGATGCAGGATCGCTATCCGGCGGCCAAGCGGGGTGAGCTCCAATCCGCCGTGAACCTTCAGGACTGTATCGCCGGCATCATCGCGGTGCTGGTGATCGGGGTTTTCGAATACGGAACCAAGGCTTGCGGACTCTCCACCGCAGTGGGCTTCCGCCTGGAAATCGGCTTCATCGGCCTAGTCTGCGGCCTGATGAGCTTGTCGATCCTGCGGCTCTTGCCGGGTGATTTCATCCGTCTCATCGGTGGGGCGATCATCCGGACGATCTATCGCATCCAAGTGGTGCATCCGGAGCGGATTCCGGCCAAGGGCGGGGCCTTGCTGCTGCCGAACCATGTGACCTTCGCCGACGGGCTGCTGATCTCGGCCGCCTGTCCGCGGCCGGTGCGCTTTGTGATGGACGAGGTGTTCATGGCGCGGCGCTCGATCCGGCTGTTCGTGAGTATTTTCGACACGGTGACCATCCGCCGGGACCAGCCGCGCGAGGCGATCCGCATCACCATCGAGGCCTTGAAAAAGGGCGATCTTGTCTGCCTGTTTCCCGAGGGCCAGCTCACCCGGACCGGCACGCTCAACGAACTGCAGCGCGGCTTCGAGCTGATTGCTAGAAAAGCGGGTCACCCGCTGATTCCGATGTGGTGTGACGGCTCGTGGGGGTCGATTTTCTCCTTCGAGCGGGGGCGTTTTTTCCGCAAGCGTCCCTACCGGCTGCCCTACGGAATGGCGATGGCGTTCGGTCGCGAAATCCAACCGGAGGATGCGGACCTGGCAAGCGTGCGGCACGAATTGTTAGTCTCGTCGGCTGCGGCGGTTGCCAAGCGCTTCGATACGCTCGGATGGGGCATGCGCTTGCCGAAGGGCAAAGGTGGGGTCAACGAGCATTTCCGTGCGAGCGGTGAGTTCGCCCGGCGGCGGATGTGGATCAACGGCTATCAAATCGGCCAAATCAACGCACTGCAACGCAAGCAGCCGTTCTGCGTGGTGGGGAGCGATCCGGCGCTCGCCGGGCTGCCGAGCGTGCTGCTGACATTTCCCGAATTGTTCAGTGCGGAGGTGAAGTGCAGGGATTGGTTCGACGGGGATCACAGCGCGTCATGGGTCGGCGGCGATTACTTGCGCCAGGTGATCGGCTCCACGCAGCTCTCGGGAAACGTGGTGTTCTACGACTTCGGCTCGCGGGCGTTGGAGCCGGTCTATCGAGCGGGCTTGGTGCATTGTCCGTGCCTTGCGGTGGATGGAATTGTGATTGCGATGTCGATGCCGCATCCGTCCCGGCCAGCGGCGGACAGCGAGCACCAGCCGGGGCACAAGCCTGGCTCCTGGGGCAAGCTGCTGCCCGGATGGTTCCTGCTTCCGTCCGAATGCGGCGCCCTTCGGGCCTACGGCCCTGCGGCCCCGGAAGAGGGACTTCTGCTGCCCGCTAAATGCGTCGTCGATAGCGAAGGTTTTCTCGCCCCCGAGGGACCTCGGCGCAGGGAGGTTTGAGAGTGACTCCCGCCTGCCTTATTCCGGCAGGATGGTGACAATCGTGGGCGTGACTGAGAAAATCCGGGTGGCCGTTTCCCTCACTTGTTCGGGGGTGATGGCGGTGTAGGCGGCGGCGAGGCGGCGGTATTCATCTGCCGGATGGCCGAAGAGGAGGTCCAGGGCGACATGGCGGGCGATCGCCGAGGGCGACTGTTGTTGGATGGCCAGTCCGCTGAGGACGGTGGAGCGGACGCGGTCAAACGGCTCGTCCGGGATGCCGGCAGTGGCGATTTTCCCGATCTCGGCTAGCAGCTCCCGGCGGGCGAGATCCACCTGCTCGGGGGAGGTGGCGACGTAGAAGGTGAACAGCCCGGCGTCGTAACCGAGGAACTGCGTGGCACCGACTTGATAGGCCAGCCCGAGCTCCTCACGAATGCGGGTGAAAAGCGGTCCGGCCATGTCGGAGGCGTATTCCTGGATCATCGCAAGCGCATGACGGTTCGCGCCACTCACGGTGGTGCCGGGGAAGCCGACGGTGAGCACGGCCTGTTTCTTGGGCAGGTGGCTGGTGAAGACCTCCCCGGTGGCGAGCTGGCTGGCCGGGGCCGACCAGCGCTGACCTTGCGGGAGCGCGGCAAATTTCCCGGCGATGAGATCGAGAGTCGTCGCGGGGTCGAAATCACCGGCGATCGCGAGGGTAATGTTAGCCGTGTTGAAATGCCGAGTGTGATGCGCGCTGAGTGCCGCGTGGTCGAGAGTCGCCAGGCTGGCGGGCGAGCCGAGCGGATCGAGTCCGTAGCCGAGCTGGCTGAAAATCGCTTGGCGGAGCACCCGGAAGCCACTGTGCAGCGGATCCTGCAGGGCCTCTTCGAGCGAGGCGAGTTGGCTGGCCTTTTCCCGGCCGATGGCATCGTCCGGCAGGGAAGGGGAGAGGATGATTTCCGCGAACACGTCGGCAATGGTGGCGATGTCCGGGGCGAGGCCGGCGGCTTGGATGAGCAGGGCATTATTACCCGCATTCGCGCTGATAGACGCGCCGAGCGATTCGAGCGTGACCGCGATTTCCTGCGCGCTGCGGGTCAGGGTGCCCTTGGACAGCGAGGAGGCTAGCAGCTGGTTCAGGCCATTGGTGGCGGGCGTCTCGGAAGGCAATCCGCCACGGACGGCGGCTTGGAAGTGGACGAGCGGCACGCGGTGGTCCGGGATGAGCGCGAGGGTGAGACCGTTTGGCAGGGTGTGCACTTGGATGTCCTCGCGGGTGCGGGCGGATTTCGCAATGCGGGCCGGTGCCGCGGCGTCGAGCGGATCGAGGATGGTCAAGCTGAGCCGCTCATCGGTGAGCGTGGCAGCAGCGCGGCGGATGTCCGCCACGGTGACGGCTTGGATCGCGGCAAGGTAGCGGCGGGTGAAATCAAGATCACGGGCCTCATGCCAGTTCGAAGCCAGGTCGGCCGCCCGGCCGGAGGCGGTGGTCAGGCTGCGGAACTGGCTGGCGGCGATTTGGCGCTTTGCCTTGGCGAGATCATCGTCGAGCTCACTGGCGGCGACTCCGGCGACGACGGATAGAATGGCTTCGATCAGGGCGTCGCGCTTGGCAGGCTCGGCATCGGCAGAGGCTGCGAGAAGTCCCTCGCGGCCGGGCCCCGTCCACGAGAAGGCGGAGATTTCAAGTGCGAGTTCTTGTTCCTCGCGCAAGCTGCGGTGAAGTCGCGACGCCCGGCCACTGCCGAGGATACCGGCGAGCAAGTCGAAGGCCGGTGCATCCGGGTGATCGAGCGGCGGAGTCTTCCACGCGAGTGAAATGCGACTGGTAGGCACCGCGAAGGTCTCGCGGGCCCGGCGCGGCCCGAGCTGCGGCGGGTCGAGGGTGACGAGCGGATCGCGCCCGCCGCCCGGGAGGGAATCAACGGTGAGCTCGACGGCCATGCGGCGGGCTTCCTCCGGGTCGAAATCTCCTGAAATCACCGCGAAGCAACGGTCCGGAGTGTAGCGGCTGCGGTGGTAGCCAGTGAGGTCCTCGTGGCGGATCGCATCAAACAGGTGGCGATGCCCGATGACCGGATGGCGCCGGGGATCGAGGGTGAAGACGGTGGAAAAGAGCAACCGCGATGCCACGTTGTCGGGGTCATCCAGCCCCATGTCGATCTCGCGGCGGATGACGTCTTTTTCCTTCTCGAATTCCGATTCCGGGAGCGTGGGGTGGAAGACCAGACCGGTTAGGGTTTTCAAGAAGACCGGCAGCGAGGCCGATGGCCCGTCGATGTAATAAACCGTGCGGTCGAAGCTCGTGTAAGCATTCCAGTGGCCGCCGGCTGCTTGCACCGTGTCGGCGAGCGTGTCGGCATCGTAGTCGCGCGTGCCCTTGAAGACCATGTGCTCGAGGAAATGGGAAATCCCCGCACCGAGGTGGGCGTCCTCGTGCATGCTGCCGGTGGCGACCCAGATCTGCGCGCTGACGACAGGTGCGGTGGGATCCGGATCTAAAATCAGGGTGAGTCCGTTAGGAAGGGTCTCGACAGTGGCGGCAGTGGCTGGATATTCCATGAAATTCTGGCTTGGATGAAGGGGTGAATGACGTATAACTCCCGATGATGCAACGATGGATCGCGATAGGGGTGGTGACGATACTGCTGATCTGCGGCGGTGGTTTTTTTGCCTATCGAAATTATAAGCAGAACCGCCCGCAGCCGATGTGGGTGCCGCTGCCGATCAACCCGGAACTGCCCGCCGAGAAACGGACCGAAGTCGCCAAGCAATTGAAGGAGAAGCTTTCCAAGCCGGAGGTCCTGATCCAGGTGAGCAAGGACTTGGGCTTACCGGGGAAATTGGGCCTGCCTTCCGACGAAGCCGCTGCCGAGGAGGTTTCCAAGACGCTCTTCGTGAACGTCGGCGAGGCGGACTCGCCGATGGGGACTAGGGTGCCGTCGATCAATGTCGGCGTGAGAGGCAAGAGCAAGGACCACGAGATTTCCGGGAAAATCGCCATGCGCCTGATGGACGATGTGTGGAAGATTCTCGGGATCAAGCAACCGGTGAAGAAGGAGTTTTAAAGGTGGGCGATGATTCGTGAGCGGTCGAAGCGGGCCTTGGCAGTGGCGGCATATTTATCATCCGCCGCACGGTAGCCGAGGGCGCAGGCCACGGCGGTGGCATAGCCGGTGCCGCTGAGGCCGAGCACTTGATCATAGCCATCGGTGCTGATGCCTTCCATCGGGCAGGCATCCACTCCCAGCAGCGCGGCGGAAGCCATCAGTTGGCCGAGGGCGATGTAGGTTTGCCGCACGTTCCATGCATGGCGCGCCTCGTGACTCATCGCTTGCGCGAACCCGGCGATCATCCCTCTCAGCGGCGCCACGGCTTCCAAGCTGCTGCCCTGGACCTCGGACATGCGCGCCATCCAGGCGTCGATGTCGGAAGCGTCGAGATCCGTTCGCGCCGTTAGGACGACGTAGTGGGAGGCTTCGGTTACCTGGGGTTGCTTCCAGGACTCCGGAGAAAGCAGGGCGCGGATGCCGTGATCCTGGATGACGAGGAATTTCCACGGCTGGAGACCGAAGGAGGATGGGGTGAGGACCAGCGATTCCTCAAGGGCATCCCAAGTTGCAGCCGGAATCTTGCGGGTGGGGTCAAATTTTTTGGTGGCGTAGCGCCACCGGAGGGAGGCGAGGAGTTTGTCCGGGGTGATCGTCATGGTGCAGCCACTATTCCGCACTAATCTCTAAAGGCAAGGAGGCCGATGGAAAATCCTTCAAGGTCAGGCTGAAAATGACGCCGTAGTCCTGTGCCACGCGATTATCCCGGTGGGTCAGGCCCATGCCGACCACCCAATTTCCCAGGTCGCGGTGCAGGGTGTATTGTTCGAGTTCGAGCGCTCCATCGTCCATTTCGAGGATGTGGTGGGTGCCGATGCCCCAAGTTTCATTCAAGCGCGTATAGGTTTGGAGGTCGATGCGGTTGGAATCGATGAGCACCGGGTGGCCGCTGAGGTTTCGATAGCCGAGCGAGAACTCGAAGTTCTGAGTGGGCATGAACCGCACCCGGGTGCTGAACTCGCTGAAGCCGGAGCCGTTGCTCACGATGGGAAACTGGGTTTCAAGATCGAGTGACACCCACGGCAGCGGCTGCCAGCGGAGGTCGTTGTAGAGGTTCGAATAATTCCGCTGTCCCTCGGGATCCTCGATGAAGGCGTCGATGTAGGTATCCAGAAAGAGCCATTCGAATGCTTGGTTGTCCCGCCGGGTCAGAAGGTGGTTGCGCGCGCCGAGACGCAGGACGTTCCAGCTCTGCAGCTCGTCCACCGCGGTGAAACGGGTGGGATCCAGTGGCCGTGGCCGGGTCGTCGGCGTCAGCCCGTCCACCTGCGGTCCGTTGATGTCGAAGTCGTTGGTAGTGACCAGCGACCACGCCGCGTAGGGCTGCAAAATGTGTTTGAGGCCATCCAGACCCAGGCTGGCATTCCGATAGTCGCCCAGATCCTTGGAAAACTTGACGGAGGCCTCGGTCCCCAAGTGGAGCATCGTCCGATCCACGTGATCGATCGGACCGTCCACCGCTGCGTAGCGCGTATAACCGAATCCCGCATTGGGCGTAAGGTTGAGAAAACTGCCGAAAGTCATCGGCATCGACAATTCCTGATAGGTGTGGAAGCGGGCGTAGCTGGAATCAAGTAACTGGGTGCGGATGGCATCTCGCTGCGGGTCGTTGAGCGGCAGCGCGAGGATCCTTTCCGCAAGCTGGCGCTCGAAGCCGCTGAGCTGGTTGAGCAAGGGCTGGGCGGCGGGATCCCCGGCGGTGAGCTGGAGCAGGGGGTTGAGAATCGCGCTGCGCGTGGGATCGGCGGCTTGCTCACCGATGATCCCCAGGGAGGTGCTGCCTTCATGAAGCACCGGCGATCCGAAAAAAGGAGCTCGCGCCTGATCATAGGCGACTTCCGGCAAGCGGGTGTCCGCCCGATAGAAATTATTCATCCTGAACCTCGTATACATGGACAGGAGCGAGCCCTCGTCCCGCCGATAGATCCCAAGCGTGTTATCCGGCGAGGGGTTGGTCCGGTATTCCGAGGTCTGGAAATCCTCCAGATAATGGGGGTCGCTCAACCATGTGAGGTTCGAGTCGATTCGCCACTCGGCGTCGTCCTTGGAGTCCAGCTTGATGCGGTTCTTCAGCTCGATGCGAAAGCGTTCCGGGTCTACGATCCCGCGGGGGATTCCCGAGCGGCTGGTCTCCGGCGCGATGTCGTGGAGGTAGTAGAAACTCAAGCCGGTGATTTCGGTTTGGTTTTCCTCACGAGTGTCGACGAGGTCCACGCCGGTGCCGATTCCGCGGGTGGCGCGGAGGTCGAAATGCCAACGGGAAAGCAGCCAGGCGTCCTCCTTTTCGCCGGTATCCGGGTTGGTCTTTCCGCCTAACATGATCCCGTAGGTGTTGAGCAGGAAAGGGCCCCACGTGGAGCGCGATCCGGGAACGAGGTGGTAGCCGAGTTCGGCATTCAGCGGCTGGCTCAAGTAGGGCAGCCAGAAAACCGGAACATCGCCGGCGAAGAGTTTGAGGTCGTTGAAAACGATTTTCTCACCCGGATAGATCGTCGTCTTCTTGGCGCGCACCCAGTAATTCGGGTTTTCCGCATCATTCGTGGTGATGCCCGCGTCCTCGCCAACGTAAACCTTTTTCCCGCCGCGGTCCTCGACGGTGAATTTCCCCGCTTCGAGTAAAATCGGATCGAGCGAAGCCCGTAGCCCGCTGGCATCGAGGAATTTACGCTCGTAGTAATACACCGCACGGTCACCCCGTTGCAGGATGTTTCCCTGATAGACGCTCACGTGCCCTTCCAGCGTCGCCGTTTGCGCCTTGAGATCGATCACCGCGCTGTCGGCGAAGGCTTCCAAGCCATTGTCGCCCGTGATCTTGACGCCCGGACCCTTGTAGCGGAGTCCGACATCTTTGATTCCCTCGATGGTTCCGCCGCCGTAATTACTGATTTTCAGGCTCTTCGGCATGACGGGAGCAACCGTGCCCGGCGAGGCGAACCCGATTTCGGGTGGAGGGACCGGCGTAATCGTATCGACCGGCGGAGAGACGGCGCCCCCCTCTGGCAGCACTTGCGTCTCCTGAGCATCAAGCGGCAGGAACAGCAGCGACGTAATGATCCATGCACCAAGTTTCAGCATTTCGCTGATAAGAAAACTCCCGACCTGTGAAGTAAAGGGCGAAAGGCTGCGATCACGGAGGTGGAAAAATCAAGTTGCTAGGTCGGATTCCTCGCTATCTTCCGCCATGGAGATGATTCAGCGTGCTGCGATTGTGGGGGTTACAGGGTTTGTCGGGCGCGGTTTGCCGGCTCTTCTTGCGCAAAAGGGGATCGCGACGACGGGCGTCAGCCGCGCGGGGAAAGGAGAACTGCCCGGCGTGGACCGCTGGCAGACACCCGACTCGCTCGACTTGTCCGGACACCAGGCGGTCATCAATCTGGCTGGCGAACCCATCGACCAGCGGTGGAACGAGAAATCACGGCGGCTTTTCCGCGAGAGCCGCGTCGGCATGACCAACACTGTCGTCGCGGCAATCGCGAAACTGCCGGCCGCCGAGCGCCCGTCGGTGCTCGTCAACGCCTCTGCCGTCGGCATTTACGGAGACCGGGGCGATGAAATCCTCACGGAGAGGGCCCGCCGTGGACGGGGCTACTTGGCGGACCTTTGCGGCGATTGGGAACATGCTGCCCGGGACGCCGAATCGCTGGGAGTCCGCGTCATCAACCTGCGGATCGGCATCGTCCTCGGGAAAAATGGCTCGGCGTTCGAAAAACTGCGCTTTGTTTTCAAGCTCGGCATCGGCGGCAAACTCGGGTCCGGCCAGCAATGGATGCCATGGATCCACCTCGCCGATCTGCGCGCCGCGATCGTCCACGGGATCGTCTCGGAAACCCTCGCGGGCCCGGTCAATGGCACCGCCCCTCATCCGGAGCGCAACCGAGACTTCACCCGCAAGCTCGGCGCCACGCTGCACCGTCCGGCGATTTTCACAAGCCCCGGCTTCATCCTCAAGCTCGTGCTCGGCGGGTTCGGCGGCGCGCTCCTCGCTGGTCAACGCGCGCTTCCCGCCGCGCTCGAGGCGGATGGATTCAAGTTTCAGTTCCCAACGCTCGAAAGCGCGCTAACCGATCTGATTTAACCAACTCAAGATCGGGTCGACAGCGGCGTGGATTCCCCGCTACTTTGAGCGCCGGATGAAAAGACCACATTCTCCCGTCGCGGTGCAAGCCGGCAAGATCCAGTTCGTCCGGACCAATTCCGAAAAACTGGGTGGGCGCGACCTCTATCGCACGATCCTCGCCCTCAGTTGGGCGCGTTTCGCCCTCGGCGTTCTCTGCATCTATTTTTGCCTCAACCTTGTTTTCGCCTCCAGCTATCTATTAGGAGGTCCATGCGTCGCGGGAATGAGAGCCGGTTCCTTTTCCAGCGCCTTCTTCTATAGCGTTCAGACGCTCTCGACCGTCGGATTCGGTCACCTTTACCCAGCGACTTTCTATGGCGATGTCGTCACCACTCTCGAGATCGTCGTCGGGATGTTTTTCACCGCCGTCGTCACGGGTCTCATCTTCGTGCGTTTCTCACGTCCCGTTGCCCGCCTGATGTTCAGTCAAACGATGGTGATCTCCCGGTTCAATGGCAAGCCGACCCTGCAAATCCGCGTGGCCAATCTCCATCACCAGCCCATGGTCGAGGCGGAGTTCCGGATGATGATCGTCCGCAAGGAACTCATCGACGATGACGACAGCGCCCGCCGCTTTTACACCCTGAAGTTGGAATTCGACCGGATGATCATGTTCCCCTCCGCTCTAACTATCCGCCACGTCATCGACGAGCAGAGCCCGCTTTATGGGGTGACCCCGGAGCAACTTGCCGCATCCGGCACGCGTTTTATGACCTCCATCGTTTGCATCGACACCGTGATTCAAGCCCCGGTCCAGAGCCAAACCGGCTACCTATGGAGCGACGTGTTTTTCGGCCATCGCTTCGTCGAGATCTACACGGAGCGCGAGGACGGAATCCTCGAAGTCGACTACGGGCGCCTGCACGAAACCGAGCCGGAACCCGCCTAGATTCAGACCTTGGTGGCGTGGATCTTGAGATGCAGGTGGATGAGGTCGTTGACCACGTGCTTGCCCAAAAAAGCGAAGAATTTCCCCGAGCCGTAACAGCTTCCGAAAAGCGTGCGATCCAACTCGATATGGCCTTGCGCCGTCACATGCCCCGTATCCGCCGCCGCGATCACCGCGGGAAATGACAGCTCTCGCGTGACTCCGCGCAACGTGAGGCTGCCGGAAATCTGAAAGTTCGGCGCGCCCTCGGTCGCGCCAGGGATGGGCGTCGACGAGCTCACCACGAAGCACGCCGTGGGATACTCGCCCACGTGGAAAAAATCTGCCGTCCGCAAATGACCCACGAGCATCGCCGCCATCGCGCCGTCCGGGATGTCGCTGCAGGCGATGGAGTTCATGTCGATGGTGAACTCGCCTTTCTCAAGCTCCCCATTTGATAGATGCAATGAACCCGCGCCTAACATTACCGTGCCGTCGTGATGATTGAATAAGTTCTGCCCCGTCCAGCGGATCACACTGGTCGGCACATCGATTTGAAACGACCCATCCAAGACCGGAGCCGCGGGCGGTGCCGAGTTTGCTTCCAGCGGAAATCCAGCCGCCTCCCATTCGCGCAGGCCGCCGCGGAGATCGGCGACATTCGAATAGCCCGCCGCGACAAGCTTCCCGGCCGCGTCTTCCGAATCCAGCGACGGCGCCCCCTCGCCATAGACCACGATCGGCGTGTCCAAACGCGGAGCCAGCCCGCGGACCTTGTCGAGAAACGCGGTCTCGTAAGTGCAGGCGTTCACCGCCCCGGCGAGGCGGCGGGTGGCGAAATGCTCCTCCGGTAGCACATGCACCAGCAGCGGCGGCACTGGGGCTGATAGAATGTCACGCAGCTGGGAGGTCGTCAGGCTTTTCATCCATTGAATGAACATCGATCCGAACCTCTCCGCCAGCTCAATCACCTTCTCATTTTCGCAAACCGCTGCCAGGCCGGCGTCTTCAACGCTAGAAGCGCCGATAAGTATACCCCTTGGAGAGCGCGGCACCCCGACCATCGATCAAATCCTTTTCTTCAGATCCCTCACGCTCCAGAGCTCGCCAGCTGCCGCTGATGCCGCGCCTCTCAACTTCCGCGCGCCATCCTTCCGGTTCGGCCCGAATCGACCGCGACAGGAACGGAACACTTCATCGACAAATTCCCGGCTACCTAACAC